>CABTWF010000014.1:0-37084 GCA_902488495.1 uncultured Streptococcus sp.
AAGGAACGTCATAATCGTAGGAAAATGGTTGAAATCGCAGAGAGTCAATATAATGATTTTCCATAATTACACAAATCACCTGAATTTATTTCAGGTGGTTTTCTTTTGTATTTCTCATCTTCTCACAGTATCGTCCATGTGGTATAATGAGACAAGGATTGTTCCTCATTTCAGACGAGTTTATGGAATTCAGGATAAGTTAGCAGGTGAGACGAGTATTTCTGTCAGCTTCCTATACACCTGTTAACAACTGTCCAAAGTAAAAGAAGATTGTAGATTGATTTTATTAGTATTAGGGATTTTGGTTTTGCTCATTCTAATCTTAAAAAGGAAACAGAAAACTGCTAAAAAATCTGGAGGAAACTCTAAGAAAAGAAATTGGCTATTAATAGGTTGCTTATCCATAGTGATTCCAATGGTAATCTTCACAGTGTTCAGTCCGATTTTTTCTCTAATGGATATGTGGGGGCTGTTTGCCCATGCAAGTCGAACTGAGCTTGAGCAAGCTGTGCATCGTTCTTATCAAAATTACGGTCTTACAGGACAGTTTGAGTTAGAAAAATACGAGAAAAACTATACAAGTGTGGGAGGATTTATAATCCATGGTACCTATAGTGAAAATATAGCTGGAAAAACCTATCAGGTTAAAACTCGATTTAAATACTATACTCGCTTTTCGAAAAGTGAAACATATGGAAAGACAGATGCAGAGGTTGATTACAAAAATGGTAAAAGAATTTATAATGTTTTCCCAGAATTAGCCTATTTAGGGATTGAAGTTAGTCCAGGCACCAGCGAATTTTTAAAAACACTGGACAGTTCAATCAAAGATCCTAAACTGCCGGATTTGAAGTATCAAGGTATTGGTTTTGAATTTAATAACCAATCTGATAATATCTATCTTTATAATGAAATATTAGAGGAAAATCAAAGCAAGGGCCAAGCTCTGCAAGGAATGTATCCAATGGATGCTCAATATCTTTTCCAAAAAGAGATTTTTATACCGACATTTGAATTTCAGTATTTCGTTCCAAAAGAAAAAAGAGATCTCTTATATGATGACTATCTCAAAGAGCTTGAAGCGCTCATGAAGGAATTTTTTGCCAACCAACCCCTACCACGCGGTCTTTATGCTGTAAAAATTGCTAAGTATGAAGAGGATAAACTTGTCAATGATAGTGGTGTTTACTATGTGAGGATTGATAATCGGCAAGTTGTAAAGCTATTGCAAAAATTAGAGTAGGAGTTGCTAGGGCTAGGTAAGTCTTTTGTTCAGAACCTCCAGTTGTATCTGTTAAAATTTGATTTTCCCAGTGGACAATCGTCCACTTTTTTTATATAATAAAACTAAACCGAATTGGTTGAGTTTTAGAGGTGTAAGCTCAACCATCGATTTGTCTTTCTAAGAGAGATATTCTCAATAAAGTATCACACTAGGGGGTGAAGTATGTATCAGCCAGAAAAACTCAAGGCTCGGAGAAAAGAGTTAAAATTGACACAGAAGGAAATTGCAGAGGAATTAGGGATTAGTTTTCAGGCTTACTCGGCTTGGGAACGTGGAATTAAGGAACCATCCAAGGAGAAGGTTGCCCAGCTAGAAAATATTTTAAAGGTGGCAAAGGGATATTTCACTCAGATCGAGATTGTTCGTCTCTACAATAGCCTCTCCAAGCAAGGGAAGGACAAGGTTGTGCTCTATGCTCGCAACCTGGCTCAAGAAGAACAAACACAGAAGGTGACGACCATGCCAGAGCGCCTCTACGAGTACCGTGTCTATGAACGCATGTCAGCGGGGATTGGGGCTTCGGTCTACGGTGACCAGAATTTTGATACGGTTTACTTTAACGAGGAGTTGGCCCATGATTTTGCGTCCTGGGTGTCTGGGGACTCTATGGAACCTAAATACCAAAATGGTTCAGTGGCTCTGATTCGAGAGACGGGATTTGACTATGACGGGGCGGTTTATGCAGTGGTTTGTAACAACCAGACCTATATTAAACGGGTCTATCGGGAGGAAGATGGTTTGCGTCTGGTTTCTATCAATCCTAAATACAAGGACATTTTCATCTCCTATGAGGAAGATCCTCGGATTGTGGGGATTATCGTTGGGAACTTTGTGCCGATGGAGGGTTAGCCTATGGGCTACTTTGATTATTCCAGAGAGCCCAAAAGTGATATTGCCTTTGTCGACATGAAATCCTTTTATGCCAGTGTTGAGTGTGTGAAAAGGGGCTTGCATCCGCTGAAGACCTCGCTTTGTGTCATGAGTCGCGCGGATAATTCTACCGGCCTTATCCTAGCTTCCTCTCCCATGTTTAAGAAGATTTTTGGCAAGTCCAATGTTGGTCGGGCCTATGATCTGCCTTTTGATATCAAAACGCGCAAATTTTCTTATTACAATGCTCGAAAGCAAGGTTTGCCTACTGACTCAGACTATGTTCGCTACATCGAAGATTGGGCTCAAGTGACCTTGATTGTGCCACCTAGGATGGACGAATACATAGCGGTCAATATGGAAATCCAGCGAATCTTTCAAAACTATGGTAGTCCAGATGATATTTATCCCTACTCTATCGATGAGGGCTTTATTGATCTGACTAGTTCGCTCAACTATTTTATCCCAGACAAGAGTCTCTCTCGCAAAGACAAGCTGGATCTGCTTTCTGCTCGTATCCAGAGGGATATTTGGAGGCAGACAGGGATCTACTCTACAGTGGGTATGTCCAATGCCAATCCCTTACTGGCCAAGTTGGCTCTGGATAATGAGGCCAAACACACCCCGACCATGAGGGCCAACTGGTCTTACAAGGATGTGGAAGAGAAGGTTTGGGCCATTCCCAAGATGACGGACTTTTGGGGGATTGGCAGGCGGATGGAGAAACGCTTGCATGCTCTGGGGATTTTTTCGATTAAAGAACTAGCCACCAGCAACCCAGACCAGCTAAAGAAAGCTCTGGGTCAGGCTGGCCTGCGTTTGTGGTTTCATGCTAATGGGATTGATGAGAGCAATGTTCACAGGCCCTATAAAGCCAAGTCCAAAGGGTTAGGAAATTCTCAAATCTTGCCGAGAGACTATGTAAAGCTACGGGATATTGAAATTATTCTCCGAGAAATGGCGGAGCAGGTGGCTATTAGACTGAGAAGGGCGGGCAAGAAAACAACCCTTGTCTCTCTCTATGTTGGTTTCTCTAAACAGGAGGTCAGGTCGTCTATTCACACACAAATGAAGGTCGAACCGACTAATAATACAGCTGTCTTAACGGATTATGTTTTGAAGCTATTTCATAATAAATACACTTCTGGAGCGGTCAGAAGTGTCGGAGTCAACTATTCAGGATTTGTAGACGAGTCCTTTGGCTTGATCTCTCTCTTTGATGATGTTGACAAGTTAGAAAAAGAAGAAAGGCTCCAGACAGCCATTGACTCCATTCGGGAACAATTTGGTTTTACCTCCCTCTTAAAGGCCAATGCACTGGAAGAAGCCTCTAGGAGTCTTGCCAGAAGCAAGCTGATTGGGGGGCATTCTGCTGGAGGATTAGATGGACTAAAATGATTGATCGTTCTTATTTACCCTTTCAATCTGCGCGTGACTATCGAGATCCAGGGATGCAGAAGTGGATGGGCTTTTTCCTCTCAGAGCATACTAGTTCACTCGGTGAAGAAAGAAATCGGGTTGCTTTTTCGACGAGTTTGAATCCCGTTGAGAAGTTGATCTTGCTTTCACAGCTTTATGTCGGGCAACTGAAGGGATGCTTTATGGTCAAGGAAAAGAAACAAAAAACGACTATCGTCGGCAAGGTAAGCGAATTATCACCTCAAACTCTATCTATTAGGACCAATGAGGGCTACAGGCTGGTAGAGGTAGTAGATGTCCTCGAAATTCGACTGTGGGAGGAGGGAGTGTATGACTAGAAAAGAGTTGTATGAAAGCAAACTGCAGATGGATTATTTTTCAGATAGTTATATCCGCTTTGAAGAGGATTTTCAAAAATACTCTGCTATGAATGTTCCCTTGACTTTTTTGATCGATGATATCCTACGCACCATGGCGATGAATCAGAAAAACTACTTTGTCTTAAACAAGAAAAATGCTAAGGATGGGCGGGAGCATCACTTTTATTTTAGGGTGGTGACGGAAAAAGAGTGTCCCAGAAATCGAACTTATGCATACGCTGGACTCAAAAATAGTAGTCAGTAGATCTAGATGTGGGAGAGGGAAGTCTGACTTAGGGAAGATGGCTTTTGAACGTCAGAAAATCTCATGGTGTTGGAATTCGAAATGCCATCTTATATTTGTGGAGTTCTTGCAGAAACTTATGATGGTAGTTCTGATGAGATAAGACAAGGGGCACTCTCTTTTTTGGATGAGCGTTTATTTGAAAGTGTAGTTGGATTTGAGAACAGCTATCTTCAATGATCATTTTACTTTATAGATTTATACCAAAACATCCATGTGTATTTGTGGATGTTTTTTAATTTTACAGATAGAAAAAGAGAAGACCAAATGGTCTTCTCAACGGGGGAACTGAATAATTAGAAAGAATCAATCAGAGAGGGTTATTAGTCTTTGAAATTCTTTTGGAAAATGAGGAGAGACAAGATAGAAGTAATGGCTGCCAAGAAGAGGAAGGCAGTTGCTTCTTGTTCCCCAGTTGCAGGGAGTAGTCTTTCCTTGTCTTCTTTGATTGTAGCTGTAACAGGAGCTTTTTCATCTTTTGATGATGAATTATCTGTTACGGCTGGCGCAGTTTTTTCAGTCTCTCTTGGTAGAACATACTCAGGAAGGGTCACAACTGGTGGCGCTTCTGTTCCAACTGAGCTTTGTTTGCTACCTACCTCAATCACTCGATCTTGAGCTGGAGTTGCTTCTGTCTGGAGAACTTTGCGATTGTCACCTTCCACTTCAACATACTCGACTAAGAGACCGTCTTTCCCTTCTGATAGAACTTGCTCTTTTCCTTTGTCTAATTGTGGGTTTTCGCGACGAATCGTCTTGAACGGTACGACCTTATTGACGATTTCTAAGCTTGGAAGTGTAAAGACAAGGTCTTTAACCCCTTCCTCAGGACTTGAAGAAGTAATTGGTTTTTCCGGTTGCGCCGGTTTCTCAGGTTGCGCTGGCTTTTCAGGCTGAGCCGGAGTTTCCGGTTGAGTTGGTTTTTCAGGCTGAACTGGCTTTTCAGGCTCAGCAGGTTTTTCCGGTTGAGTCGGATTTTCAGGCTGAGCAGGTTTTTCAGGCTGAGCAGGTTTCTCAGGTTGAGCTGGCTTTTCCGGTTGAGCGGGTTGTTCCGGTTGAGCCGGTTTTTCCGGTTGAACTGGCTTTTCAGGCTGAGCCGGATTTTCAGGCTGCGCTGCTTGGAGCTTGCTGATTTGTTCGAGAGCAGTTTCTAGCGCTTGATTGACTGCTTCCTGAGTTTTAGCTTCTTGGATTGCAGCAATGGCTTGGTCAGCAATGGCTAACAATTGCTTCTTAGCTTCATTGTTGGATCCAAGTTCAGCGACTTTTTTCTTGATAGCTTTTGTCAAGCTGTCCATAGCCTTATCGTACTCAATTTCCGGTTGTTTTGGTTCAGCTGGTTGTTCAGGCTGGCCAGGTTTCTCAGGTTGAACTGGATTCTCAGGTTGAGTTGGTTTTTCAGGCTGAACTGGTTTTTCAGGTTCAGCAGGTTTCTCAGGCTGAGCCGCTTCGAGTTTGTTGATTTGTTCGAGAGCAGTTTCTAGCGCTTTATTGACTGCTTCCTGAGTTTTGGCTTCTTGGATTGCAGCAATGGCTTGGTCAGCAATTGCTAATAATTTCTTCTTAGCTTCCTTGTTGGATCCAAGCTCAGCGACTTTTTTCTCGATAGCTTTTGCCAAGCTGTCCATAGCCTTATCGTACTCAATTTCCGGTTGTTTTGGTTCAGCTGGTTGCTCAGGCTGGTCAGGTTTCTCAGGTTCTTCTGGCTGTTCCGGTTGCTCTGGACTAGGCTCCTCTTGACCTCTTTGATAGTTCTCATCCTTGGATAGGATATCTTGTAGGGCGCTGACTGTCAACATGACTTCTTGAACATCCACTGCATCAGCACTGAGTTGGTTTCTTAATTTTTCTAGATTTGCTTGGAAAGCTTGGCGTGCAGTAGCCGTATTTTTCAAGCCTGCTGAATCAAAGTTGGACAGATCATCTTTCCATTTTGAGATAGACTGGATGATATCTGCCTTGCTGTAGAGTTCGCTACCTTCGCCACGAGTGATAAATTGGTCTACCTGAATACCGATATTTTGAGACAAATCGTTTCGATCAGGATCTAGTTGAAGGGTGACTGCGTGCAAGTTTTCGTCCAGACCTTTTAAGCTAACCAGAGTTTGATTGCCTTGGCGTTGGGCTGCACGACCGCTAAAGTATTTCTTACCGTCAATAGTTGAAGCATTTCCCATTCCATCTTGGTAAGGAACTTCTTTGCCGTCTAGGAAGACTTTGTAGATACCATGATTTGGATCGATATAGCCTTTGATATCAAGTCCGGTACCGTAGAAGTAGGCTGTGACAGTTGTCTTTTTCTTTTGCTCATCAGTTAAGCGACCAAAGGAAGCCCAAGACTCCGTCTTTTGGTATTTGTCTGCCGAATTGGTTTCATGGTGCCAGCCAGGACTGTAATCCAACTGACTAGCTTGGTCATCATAACTTGTTTGGTCCTTGACCAGCAATTCAGCTTTCATCACTTGGATGGTTGCATCTGTAGCGAAACCGAGCAGGGCACCATCAGTGACAGAAGTGAGCTTGGCTTTGAAGTCAAAGACAGAGTCGGCCTGTTCTGTAAAGTCAATCGTTGGGATGGTAACAGTCTTTTCTGTTTCTCCATCTTTAAAGGTCACATCTTGAGTTGTATCTTGGTAAACTTTACCGTGAACCCCAGTTCCAGGTTCTGTGATGAAGCGCACAGTAGCAGTCCCCTTGCTTCCACCAACACGCTTAATCTTAACAGTGACTGGTTTTCCTTTTTCGACTTCGTAGTTGGTAGACTCAAGTTCAAACATCCCTTTACTATCATTGTTTAGGGTGTAGATTCCTTCTGTAGCAATTGGTTCACCTGTTTTATTAACAAGGGTAATGGTATGTTGGCCAGGTGCTAAATCACCTGTCTCAAAGACTTTTTGGCTGCGTTTACGGCTGCTGTTCTTAGTTTGCACATCCGCAACTTTTTGGCCATCAACGTAGACGGACATTTCTCCATGACCTGGGTCGACTGTAGAGACGACATAGGCCTTGGTTCCTGTGAAGGTATAGCTTACTTTGGCATCTTTTTGATTGGTCCACATAGAAGTGCCACGAACACCTTCAGATTCATTGTACCAAGTTGTACCGGCCTTGTCAGCGGTTGTATTTGAATGATACTCGAGTCCAAGAGGGTAACCGTCTGTCTTCTCAATGCTGCTTGGTGTCTTGTAGACTGAGAAGTTGGTCAAGATTGGAGTTGCTTGTGCTCCTGTGATGGTCACACGAATTTTTTGTGCCTCTACAGGTTGTCCTTGAATCAAACGACGGTAGCCCACGGTTGAACCTTCTCCATATGGAACCCAGCGACCGTTGATTTCAACTTCAATCTTGAAACCAGAGATACGTTGACCTTTGGCGATGTCTTCTTTGAGTTCGACAACGTCAAAACGTCTCTTTTGCCCTAAATCGACTGTAAAGCTACCGGTTGTGGCATCATTTGAGAGCGCCCAGCTAGTATCATCTTTACCGTCTGTCAGGTGACTTTCCTTGTAGAGGTGGTTTTGACGAGTAGAACTTGCTGTTACAGTGGCACCTTTGGCAAAGTCAGTCGCATACATTTGATCTAGGGTTGCCTTGAATTCCTTCAAGCGAGCCACATCTGCATCGGCGAATTTTCCTTCTTTATTTGGTGGAATATTGAGAAGGAGCGGGGTTCCACGGCCAACAGACTTGAAGTAGATATCCATCAATTCTTTGAGTGATTTTGGCTGTTGGTTGTCATGATAGAACCAGCCCGAACGGATCGAAACGTCAGCTTCCCCTACAGAGTACATATCACCATCAGGGTCACCATGGTTGAGGTATTCGTTTTTCACATCGTCTGTGATGTTGGCCCTTTTGACTTTATGCCAGACAGGGTCACCTGCGATACCTCGTTCATTTCCGATCCAGCGAACGCTTGTTGGTTGAGCAGAGAAGATAGCGATATCTCCTTCGGCTTCTTTGATGTATTTGAACCATTCATCAAAGGTATAGGTTACTTTTTGGGCACCGCTACCACGCGCACCGTCCATCCAAACCTCGATAAATTTCCCTTTGTTACCGTATTTCGGATTACCAAGGATTTCTTTCAGTTGGTTGAGATAGTATTGGTTGTATTCTTTTTCGGTTGCGACATGGTATTTTGGATGATTAGCATCCCATGGTGACAAGTATACACCCATATTCATGTCGTACTTGCTAGCAGACTTGGAAACTTCTTCGAGAAGGTCACCCTTTCCATCTTTCCATGGGCTAGCAGCTACGGTATGGTTGGTGTACTTAGATGGATAAGCAACGAAACCGTCGTGGTGTTTAACCACCATAATGGTTCGTTTGAAGCCAGTTTCCTTCAGAGTGCGAATCCATTGGTCAGTATCCAAGTTGGTTGGATTGAAGTATCGAGGGTCTTCTTTCCCATTTCCCCATTCAGAATTGGTATAGGTGTTCATTCCGTAGTGGATGAAGGCTGCCAATTCTTCCTTGTGATAATCGAGTTGAGCCTTGCTTGGAAGAGGTCCATGATTGCCAATTTCGGTTTCTTTATCTTCTGGATGAGCCACTGGTGGAGTCGGAGTCGTTGGATTAGCTGTATCAGCGACTGGCTCGTATTCAAAGACGACTTCATTCACCCCCTTTTGCTGGATAGTTGCTTCCAAGCTAACCTTGACTGGACGGAAGCCAGCAATGTCTTTTGCATGGAAGGTGTTGACAAAGGAAACGTCATACTCTTGACCGTCATTGTTATCAACTGTCGCTTCCGCTAGTTCAGTAGTGGTTCCTTTTTGACGGTAGTAAACTTTGAAGGTGCCTTTGTTGACTTTATAGACTACCTTGATGATACGTGTACCGGCAGGCGCTTTGCTGACAACATTGTGATCTTCAGCCCAAGCATCCTTTAGTTGTTTATTGACCGCTACGCCATCAATGGATACAATTTCGTATTTGTCTTTATTCTTCTGGTAGAAGTCCGTTTTCTCGATTTCTTTTTTGAAATTGTAGTCAAATGGCGAATCAACAGCTGTCTGTTCGATGAAGGTGTCATTATCTTTGACAGGATTTCCTTCTTCGTCTTCGTGTTGGATAACCACACGGCCGTACTCAACTCCCTTGGTCAAGGTAGCGATCCCATCTTGGTTGAAGGAATATTCGTTGCTTCCGATAACAGCTGTTTCGTTCCGAAGCATACGCCCTTCATCAGTAAAGTAGTAACGATTTCCGTTGTCTCCCTGGTACCAGCCTTTCACACCATACTTGGCAATCATGTCCTTAACCCATTTCAGTTGTTCAGGTGAAAGGACGAGTCCGCCACCAAAGCGATCCTTTTCAGCGACACCATTGTCAACGGTTCCGTGTTGGTGAACACCCAGAACTTTTCCTTGGCTATCGACAATCCCGCCACCAGACAAACCAGATACAGAAGTGGTTTTGTAGGTGATACCAGTCGTTCCCTTATCATCATAGGACTCAACAGATCGGATGGTCCCATCTGCCTTGTAAAGCTGACCAGCTAGGATAGGTTGTTTCAGTTCTTTTGAGCTCGAGTCAGTTGGGTAGCCAATCGTACTGATGGCTTCTCCCGGCTGATGTGTCTTGTGCTCCGCTAAAGGCGCAAAGGTTGCTGCTTTGTTTGGACTAGCAATCGGAAGAGGAATAGGAGCTTCTACAAGAGCAAGGTCGTTCTTATAACCTTTTCCAAACTCTTTCTTGTTCCAGAAATGGATGTCCTTTTCTCTGAATAAAACCGTAGTTCCAGAAGATGGCAGTGAGTTTTTCTTTTCGCTGTTTGAACCAACGTTATAGTAGAACTGGGCAGATTTTCCACCACGAATGTGACCTTCGCCAGTTTCTTTATTGGCCTCTAGGAAATTATGAGCAACGGTAAGGATCAGGTTAGGGGCTACGAAGATACCTGAGCCTGAAACGAGGTAGCGTTGTTCCCCTGCGTTGTAAGTGCTGTAAACCATAGTAGCAGCAGTAGCAGGTTGTCCCTCGTAGTTGATGTGTTTGAGGTCTTGTCCACCGTTAATGATGGCACGGTTTCCGTTCTCAGCTTCTTTTGGAGCTTCTTCCTTGTCCTTTAGAATGCTCTTAGTTTCTACTTTTGGACTAGCTTTCTGGTCAACGATAGTAGTCGTATCGAGTTCTTTGACAGGTGTGTCGGGATAGGCGCGGTCCTGAATGTCTTCAGGGAGCAAGTCAGCACTGTTGGTATCGGCAATAGGTGTTTCTTGTTTTTCAGCTTCTACACGGCCTTCTTCTTTGACTGGTTCAACCTTGGTCTCTTCTATATCTGCGACTTGTTTCATTTGCTGATCTAAATTGGATGTCGTGGTAGGAGACGTTTCGTCTGCACGCACAGTTCCAGAAGCAAAAAATGCCAGTCCGACGATAACAGATGCCACACCTACAGTCAACTTCCGAATGCTAAATGTTTGCCCTTTTTCAAAAAGGTATCGATTCATAATATACTCCTAGTTTTTAGAAAGGCAGTCAGCTACTGCCCAAGCCCAAGTCTGACTTGGTTGCAACTTGATTTAATGAAAAAACTCTCTGATAATTTGTAAGCCACCTTACCTCCTGTTTATAAAGCGCTTTCATTTTAAGATAAAAAAATTTAAAAGGTCATTTCTCCCTTAAAATGACTGAAAACTTTTAATATAACAAATATACTAAATTAATGAAAGAATTGCAATAGCAAAAAGCAAAAAAATAAATATAAATTAAAGAAAATCAGTTACTTTTTAAAGAAAAAACGCATCCTTTCAGGGCTCAAACTAAATGAAAGGATACGTTTTAAAAAGAAATTAAAGTATTTTTTGAAGAGACTCTTGGATGGTTTGGGGGTCTGTTTTAGAAGAGAAGCGCTCAAGGACCTGCCCATCTCGACCAATGAGAAACTTAGCAAAATTCCATTCGATTCGTTTTCCTAGCGGGCCAGACTTCTGGTCTTTTAGCCAAACATAAAGAGGATCTGCCTCCTTGCCGTTGACCTTGATCTTGGCAAAGCGAGGGAAAGTGGTCTGATAGTGTAGGCTACAGAAACTATTGATTTCCTCAGCGCTGCCGGGTGCTTGTCCCATAAACTGATTGCAAGGGAAATCTAATATTTCGAAGCCCTGATCTTGATAGCGTTCATAGAGTTCTTGAAGCCCCTGGTACTGGGGCGTTAAACCACATCCGGTAGCAGTGTTGACAATCAAGAGAACCCTGCCACGATAGCTCTCCAAGGGAGTTGCTTGGTTATTTTGGTTCAAAACGGAAAAATCATATATACTGGTCATGAGGGCCTCTTTTCTTTTTCTACATTGTAACAGTTTTTACCTTTTTCGTCGAGTTGGATGAGAGAAGTTGTCAAAATAATACACAATTGTACATAAATCAGGACAAAATGATGCTCCTTTTATGAAACATGGTATAATAGGCCTATATAGCTAAATGTAGTGTACCTATCACTAGGGAATGAGAAAAAGGATAAAACAGCCATGTCAACAGTAAAAAGTGATCTAAATATTGCGCAAACATATGCGACTCAGCTGAAAAATGCTTGTCAATCTTTAACAGCGATCGCTGCGGCTAGTCAGGATGACTTAACGACCCTTCAAGGGAATAACAAGGCCCATCAATGTCTGACAAAGGATCAAAATCTAGCTAGTCAGATAATAGCCGCTGTCACCCTAACTTCCGAACGACTTCACTCTGTAGCGAGCGATTTTGAAGCGCTAGATAAGGCTGCTGCCAATGGTTTTAGGAGTCATACATGAGCACGTTAGATGAGTTGAAGAAAAGAGAGCGAGACCTCTTGTACCAGCTAGAAGACAATGGAAAAGAGAACTACCGCACCAAAGCACTGATAGAAACCTTTGAAGGATATGATAGAGCTAGCCACCGTTATCAAAGTGATTTGTGGGAGGCGGCCTATCAGAGCCGATATGCAGGGCAGTTGGAAGAAACGCTCCTGCAAAGAAACCAACTTAAAAACCAAATCTTTGAGGACCTCAGCTATCACATGGATGATTTGAAAAAAGAAAAATTCCGGTTAGAGGGAGACTTGGATGCGGTTTACTATGAAAGACGCAAGGAACTAGAAAGAGAGGAGGAGAAACGACATGGGCATTGATATGTATTTGGAACAATCACAACTACAAAGTTCAAGTGTAGCGACCATGTGTCAATCTCAGGTGGAGGCTTATCAAGACTTGCAATTAGCCATCCAAAAGTTTTCAGAGGATACGGAGAGTCTAAAGGGCGACGCTTATGATTCGGCTAGAAGTTTTTTTGCAAGTGTCTTGCTACCCTTGAGCAAAGGGGGACAGCTCTATGCCGAAACCTTCTCTCAAGCCATCAAGAAATTACCAGCAGACTACCAAAGTATGGTCGACAGCAAGAGTTGGCGCGAGGATGATCTGCTTGATAAGATCCGTCAGGAAGAGCAAATGATCGCCTATCTAGATGAAGTCAACCAATCCCTTTCTTCCTTGACCATGGATAGCGAAGAAAAAGGGAGATTGAGACGTAGTAATGTGGAGCTCATGAGAGGACACCACGCGAATAAACGTGTCTATGAAACGATTTTGAAAGACCTGCGTGCCTATGATAGCTACTCAGGAGGACTGTTCGATGATCTAGACAGTATTGACGTGCAGTTGAGTCGCGGACTGGCCCAGATCGAATCGAGCTGGGATGCAAAGAAAGGCGTCTTTAAAGTCCCATCTGACCTGACTTGGGCCAACTACCTGACTGCCTATGCTGATACAAAGGACTTGCAACTCAGCCGTCAAGAGAAGGCCTTTGTCCAAACCATGATGGCGGAATACGGCTTTGACGCAGAGACAGCCCAACAGCTTTTGACCATCAAGCAAGGGATAGACAAGAAGTTCCCAACCTCTAGCCAAGAGTTCCGTGACTATATCTTTTTGCGAGTCATCGGTGCAGCAAACTATGATGGGTTTCAGTGGAACGAAACTGCGGGTCATTTGAAAACTTATTTTTATAATGTGACTGTTGGTAGCTCGATTACAGGAAAATCAAGAACAGTAGAAAAACCGCTTCTTGAAATTTTTAAAGAACTTGGAATTGAAGATGCAAAAGATGCAAAAAAATTGCTTTATAATCTTAGATTGCAGCATGAGATGGCGGGTGGGGAATATAGAAATACAAAGAGTTTAAAAGAAAATGATCCTAAACTATATCAGAATTATAAAGATAAGTATGAAAAAGTTTATGGCAAAAATAATAAATTTGACCAATTTTGGGATAGAAAACTAAAGGCTTATTCTAACAATGGAGCAGGTCACGCAGACTTTACCCACCAGTCCATTACCATGGCTACTCATCTGAATCCTAGCAGTTTCCAATCATCCGATTTCTATGGCGGTAGAGAGCGTGTCAAGGACCTTTCTGGCTGGGAGGGAGACACAACATTTAATGCAAACGATATGAAGCCAAGCATCGGCGAGGATGATTACAAGGCGGATTTGGACTCGGTTAACCTCATCGGCCGTATGCAGAAGGGACAATCCTATGATCAAGCAATCTCTTCTTACTATGCTGACCTTCAAAAGGATTCGACTCTTAGAGAAAGAGAATTCTTAAAAAATAAGGATTGGAAAGAAGTTAGAAGTACTATTTATGCTAGCATCCTTCCATTAGAGGTTATGGAAAAAGGTGAAGACGCCATTAAAGCATATATCGAAAGTAACTATCCAGAAGTATCGACATTTTTAAATCGCTTGGAAGCCATGGCGGAGTAGGAGAATGATGATGAAGAAAATATTCAGTATATTAGCTTTAGTCTTACTAGTTGTATTATTTTGTTTTTACTTTTTTCCTAAACAACCTAAAAATATTTTTGATGAAATCTACCAGGAGACAGAGAAAACATATCGCTCAAATAATATTTTAAGGCATATAGATGGGTTTAAAATCAGAGCAGTTTGGCCAAGTGATGACCCTAATATTTTGTATACTCCGTTCGGATTATACAACAAAGAGAAAACACCATCAGATTATTCTGAGATAGAAATTGGGTTTAATTTTGAATATACATCTCAATTAAGCTCCGTTACATTTGAGAGGCAAGTAGGACCAAACACGAGAGTTAGGATATGGAATAAATATACTTATCAAGACCGTACTTTAAAAAAATCTGTGAGAGTAGTTTTAAAGAAAGCAGATACGGAAACTTATATCGAAGACGAAGCTCAGGTGAAATCCTACCTAGAGCAGTATGGTATCACTGCCAAGGATTTGGATTCTTATTACGACGAAATCGTAAATCAGAAAGTCCTGAAAGATTGGTGCTCGATTTATGACAGTAAATACTCGCCAAGCAATTATGGCGAGGTGAAAGTCGAAACCCAGTGGGAGAATTGGTGACAATATGAAGAAAACACTCGGTTTAGTAGCCTTATTCGTGATAATCGTATCATCTTGTTTTTACTTTTTTTCTAAACAACCTAAAAATATTTTTGATGAAATCTACCAAGAAACGGAGGAGACTTATCGGTCAAATAATATTTTAAGAAACATAGATGGGTTTAAAATCAGGGCCGGTTGGCCAAGTGATGACCCCAATATATCCTATACTCCTTTTGGAAAGTATGAAACTCTGCCCAAAGGATATAGTGACATAACCATTAACCTTAATTTTGGAGAAGGGATAAAGGGGGTGTTGATTCTTTTTGAAAGAAAGACTGATTCGAATATTACCCTATGGTATTCGGTGCACTATAACATAAAAAAGAAAGTACTCAAAAAGGAGCTTGCGATTTTTGAAGAGCCAAGGAAGCCAGGTCAATTTATTGATGATGAAGAAAAAGTAAGAGAATATTTAAGAAAAAATAATATTTCCAAAGAAGAATTAGAGAAAGACTTCGACGAAATCGTCAATCAGAAAGTTTTAAAAGACTGGTGCTCTATTTATGACAGCAAGTACTCGCCAAGCAATTATGGCGATGTCAAGGTTGAAACCCAGTGGGAGAATTGGTGATAGGTTGTACAGATTTTACTTATAGGTAAATTTCACTGTTGATAAGGAATTTATTGAAGAAACTAATTTTGAGCTATGGAAACAGTATGAATGTTATTATGATAACGAAATTGATGATTGGGTGGTTATATGTGAAATAAAATCACGTTGATATTAAAATAGAATGGGGAAATCTAAAACTGTAATTATTATGAAGATTAATAAAATATTTAAATATATCTCGTTACTTATAGCACTAATACTGCTGCCATTCTTTTGGAAAATTATGGTTAGTGAGGTTATTTCTATTAATTTGAAAGCTTCTCAGGGAAATTTATTTATATTAACTTTCATATTTTGGTTAGAAATACTTTTATTATTGGTAATATATGACCTAGTAATTTTTAACTTATATAGTATTATACGCTATTATTTGAGAGAACTGGGTGAATTGGCAGTAAGAACGAAAAAAGTAAGCTGTGCACTTTACATAATTAGATTGAACTATTATTTTCTAAGACTAAGCCGATTATTGCGATTAGGTTGGGTAACTTATGATAGTGACGAAAAAAGTTTGGTATGGATAGGAATATCTAAACTCACATTGACTAAACTAATGTTTAACATATTTAAGATTATAATAAGTATACCTATGCTGTTGGCATTTTTATCCGCTTGCTTTTCATTGAAAATATTGAGGGTAGATATTACCTATTATTTATCTAAGTTTCAAGAAATTTTGATAAGTATATTGCAAATAAAAGTAAATGTTAGTGATATCTTTTTGAGTTTGCCAGCTATTGTGGCTTTAGTGACAATATTACCGACAGTTTTCTTCTTCTATTTCTATAGTCAAAAACGTGATGTTAGAAAAGTGATTGATAAGGAAAATGGTCAATATTTTGAAGAAGTTATCTTACTGTTTGAAAAATTGTTGATTTGGGTCAATCATCATATTTACCAGATATCTAAAAATTTTGATTATGTTATTAATTGTCAAGATTCGATTATTGAAATGTTTTTAGAAAAGAAAATTCCTAATTATATGTCTTTAACTGAGAAAAGATATTATAGACCAAAAGGAATTGAGGGATTTAGTTTTTTAGATATAGCTAATTTAAGTGAATTAGAAGAAATTGTTACTAAATTGACGAGTGATAGATTAATTAAATTTACACGTATATTCTCGGTTAATCGATTTGATATCTGGCAATTCTATTTGAGGGATTTTAATTCATTAAGCGAAGAAAAGGAAATCGAAAAATTATTCTACACCCAAAAAGGGATGGCTTCTAAATTAGCAAATTATTGCACGTATCCAGATGATGTTACTAAAGATAAATTAGAACAGGAGAGAAAAAATGAGCGATTGTACTTATCTTGGTCTATTTATACTGATTTAGAGCTATTATATAGGTTAATGAGAATGAGAAACTCATTAAGATCATATCTTTATTCTTCAAGGATGGAGCGATTAATACTAAAAGTATTGAATAAAGATAAGTAGTTACGTTTCATAGTTTAATTACAGAGTTAATCTTTTGATTTTATATATTAGTGATAGAAGAAATACGTCAAGTGTGTATCTTTACTAGTGAAATCTTGGGTAAATAACTAAGCATTGGAGGGATGACTGCAAGGCAGACTTGGATTCTTATTACGACGAAATCGTCAACCAGAAAGTCTTGAAAGACTGGTGTTCCATTTATGACAGCAAGTACTCGCCAAGTAACTATGGTGAGGTCAAGATTGAAACCCAGTGGGAGAATTGGTGACGAGGGTCAGTAGATATTTTGGAAAATATCCTATGAATTGAAGAGGAAACCCCACCTAGAACGAACTAGGTGGGATTCTTTGCCTATAAAATGAGAAATTAGCGAATCTTGCTCTATTTTTTAACGTGTTCCGATAAAAAGGCATAGGTCATGGTTCCAAAGATGGCACCAATTCCCAAACTCAAGATTAGTAAAGGGAGCGTTTTATCGAAATGGAAGAGATTGTCCCAAAAGGTATTGAGGGGAAGACGCTGAACAAAGAGTTTGTGAAAGGCTGATAAGACAAACAAGCCAATTGGAATACTGATGAATACACCCCAACTACGAAGGTTGATTTGACTTTTGCTGTAGCTTTTGTGATGGATTTCGGACGGGTCATCCTTGTCCAAATGTAAGTTGCGAACTGCTAGTCTCGCCCTAGATGCGAGGACGAAGATAAGTCCAAAATAGAGGTAGGGCATGGCATCTCGAACCAACTCTATGAAGCGTCCAAATAGGAGATAGAACAAGAAGAGTAGGAGAGAGGAGTATACGATTTGGATCAAGGCACGGGCACAAGCCTTGTAAATCATCTCTTGGCGGCATTCATCAAAGGGGCCTTGTATGTGAAAGAATAGTTTGAGTAATCGAGTGGTGAGATCTTCTTTTTTCATGGGAGTAACCTCCTAAATGAGCGATTTTTGATTGATTTCTTTAAAGAGTTGATAGAGAGTATAGAAGTAAACCAAACTAAAAATGATACAGATTATTAGAAATACCAGGTATCTCCAATCCATAGGATTTGTTAAAAGTTGTGGAAAGGATACGAGGATAAAACAGAGAGATGCGTTTAGAAGACGTATTTTTTTTGATTGGATTTTCTGGGATCTCTGTCCCTTGTTCAATACAGGAAGGAATAAAAGAAAGAAAATCAAGAAAGGATGCTCAATATGTCCAGAAAGTAGGAAAAAGGTAACAAAGATACTGATAAAAACATGACTGATCAGTAGTCTAGCTAGTGCTTTCATAAGGTACCTCCTAGTCGTCTTCTTGGTCTTTCTTGGCCTTTTGAATGCGAAGAGAGACAATAATTTGTATGGCCACTCCGAAGAAGAGGGTAGCTAGGATAGTTGATACAAAATGCCCTGTATTTAAAAGAGAACCAAGATAATCCTTGCTATCATCGGTTAGGACATTCAGAAGCGGTATTCCAAAGAACATGCCCATGCCATAGATTAGACCGGCTTTTAGACCCGGAAAATGTAGTTGTTTACTTTCTTTTTGACTCAGCATTTCGGGATCAATAGCTGTGATGCCCGTTTTCTTGGTTTGAGAGACTACATAGAGGGCAGCCATCATCGAAATGCCAAACACCACAAGAGGATAACCGATAGCGACAATTTGCGGGTATTTATAAGCAAGGACAAAGGGGATGAGGTTGCCAAATATCATCAGATAAAAGAGAACAATAAAGACTTGATTCCCGATACGATCGGCCTCGCGCCGTTTGTGTTCGTCAAGGGGGCCAGAAATGCCGTATGTGCGTTTGATAAGTTTGTCAGTGAGAGTTTCTTTTTTCATTTGTTTGCTCCTTTTTTAAAAATCGTCTTCCCAAAAGAGGCTATTGAGGTCAGTTTGGAGGCTGCGGGCGAGATTGAGACAGAGTTCCAGGGTTGGATTGTACTTGTCATTTTCAATCATGTTGATAGTCTGTCTCGAGACACCGATATCTTTGGCGAGTTCGAGCTGGGAAATGCCCAGTTCCTTGCGGAATTCTTTCACACGATTCATAGGATCTCCTTTCTGATGTGTCGTATATATTTGACTATATTATATTCTTTCGGGGATGAGATGTCAAGTATACATGACATATTTTTGAGAATTTTTTTCGAAGAAACTTAGCTTTGTCTGACAAGTGCAAGCTGGTCAGATTTGTGGTAAAATAGATAAGATATGACAAAAGAATTTCATCATGTAACGGTCTTGCTTCATGAAACGATTGATATGCTTGACGTAAAACCTGACGGTATCTACGTTGATGCGACTTTGGGCGGAGCAGGCCATAGCGAATATTTATTAAGTAAATTGAGCGAAAAAGGGCATCTCTATGCCTTTGACCAGGACCAGAATGCTATTGACAATGCGCAAAAACGGTTGGCGCCCTATATCGAAAAGGGGATGGTAACCTTTATCAAGGACAACTTCCGTCATTTGCAGGCACGTTTGCAGGAGGCTGGTGTCCAGGAAATTGATGGAATTTGTTATGACTTGGGAGTGTCCAGTCCTCAGCTAGATCAGCGTGAACGTGGCTTTTCTTATAAAAAGGATGCGCCACTGGATATGCGGATGAATCAGGAAGCTAGTCTGACGGCCTATGAGGTGGTCAATCATTATGACTATCATGACCTGGTTCGGATCTTTTTCAAGTATGGTGAGGATAAATTTTCTAAACAGATTGCCCGTAAGATTGAGCAAGCGCGTGAGGTGAAACCCATTGAGACGACGACGGAGTTGGCAGAGATTATCAAGTCGGCCAAGCCTGCCAAGGAGCTCAAGAAAAAGGGACACCCTGCCAAGCAGATTTTTCAGGCTATCCGAATCGAAGTCAATGATGAGCTGGGCGCTGCAGATGAATCTATCCAGCAGGCCATGGACATGCTGGCTCTGGATGGTAGAATTTCGGTCATTACCTTCCATTCGCTGGAAGATCGCTTGACCAAGCAATTATTCAAGGAAGCTTCAACAGTGGAAGTTCCCAAAGGCTTGCCCTTCATTCCAGATGACCTTAAGCCCAAGATGGAATTGGTATCCCGTAAGCCAATCTTGCCAAGTGCTGAAGAGCTAGAAGCCAACAATCGTTCGCATTCAGCCAAGTTGCGCGTGGCTAGAAAAATTCACAAGTAAGAGGAAAAACATGGCAGAAAGAATCGAAAAAACAAGCCAGTTATTGCAAACGAAATTTAAAGGTTTTTCACGTGTGGAAAAGGCCTTCTATGTTTCGATTGCTGCAACAATGATTATCCTGGCAATTAGCGTTGTGTTTATGCAGACCAAGCTATTACAAGTTCAGAATGAATTGACCAAGGTCAATGCTCAAATCGAAGAAAAGAAAACCGAGCTAGACGATGCCAAGCAAGAGGTCAATGAATTGATTCGTTCAGAACGTTTGAAAGAGATTGCAAACTCCAAGGATTTGCAGCTGAATAACGAAAATATCCGAGCAACGGAGTAAGAAATGAAACAGTGGAAAGAAAAAATCATCCGTTATGCCGTTCGTAATCGTAAATCTCCAGAAGAAAACCGCAGAAGAGTAGGGAAAAGCCTGAGTTTATTGGCTGTCATACTCTTCGCTGTCTTTTTGGTGAACTTTGCGGTTATTATCGGAACGGGTAAAAAATTTGGTAAGGATTTGGTTCAAGAGGCCAAAAAGGTTCACCAAACAACCAAGACGATTCCAGCCAAGCGGGGGACCATCTACGATCGTAATGGAACGCCTATTGCTGAGGATGCAACTTCTTATAATATCTATGCTGTTATTGACAAGACCTACAAGTCAGCAACAGGCAAAATTCTCTATGTAGAAGATTCTCAATTTAATAAGGTAGCTGAAATTTTCCATAAATACCTCGATATGGAGGAGTCTTATGTCAAGGAACAACTTTCTCAGCCAGATCTAAAACAGGTGTCTTTTGGTACCAAGGGAAATGGGATCACCTATGCCAATATGATGGCCATTAAAAATGACCTTAAAACAGCTGGCGTTGAGGGAGTTGACTTTACAACTAGCCCTAACCGCAGTTATCCCAATGGACAGTTTGCTTCTTCCTTTATCGGTTTAGCGCAACTCCATGAAAATGAGGATGGCACCAAAAGGTTGATTGGGACATCTGGTTTGGAGAGTTCTTTAAATAACATTCTGGCGGGTACAGATGGGATCATCACCTATGAGAAAGATCGTCTGGGAAATATTGTTCCGGGTACAGATCAAGCTTCTCAACAAACAGTAGATGGAAAAGATGTCTACACAACCCTTTCTAGTCCCTTGCAATCCTTTATGGAAACTCAGATGGATGCCTTCCAGGAAAAAGTAAAAGGCAAGTATATGACGGCTACCTTGGTTAGCGCTAAAACAGGGGAAATCCTGGCTACAACCCAACGGCCGACCTTCAATGCAGATACCAAGGATGGCATCACAAAAGACTTTGTCTGGCGTGATATCCTCTATCAAAGTAACTACGAGCCAGGGTCAACCATGAAGGTGATGATGTTGGCTTCGGCTATTGACAACAATACCTTCCCTGGTGGCGAGTACTTTAACAGTAGTGAATTGAAAATAGCAGATGCGACCATTCGAGACTGGGACGTCAATGAAGGATTGACTAGTGGTGGCACCATGACCTTCTCTCAAGGATTTGCTCACTCAAGTAATATCGGAATGACCTTGCTTGAGCAAAAGATGGGAGATGCAACCTGGCTGGACTACCTCAACCGTTTTAAGTTTGGGGTACCGACCCGTTTTGGTCTGGCAGATGAGTACACAGGTCAATTGCCTGCTGATAACATTGTTAATATCGCCATGAGTTCATTTGGACAAGGTATTTCTGTTACCCAGACCCAGATGCTTCGTGCCTTTACAGCCATTGCCAATGATGGGGTTATGTTGGAGCCGAAATTTATCAGCGCCCTCTATGACCCGAATGACCAGTCTGTTCGTAAGTCTCAAAAGGAAATCGTCGGAAATCCTGTGTCAAAAGCAGCAGCGTCCTCTACTCGGGAGCACATGGTCATGGTCGGAACAGATCCTGTCTACGGTACCATGTACAACCACAGTACAGGAAAACCAAATGTCAATGTTCCGGGACAGAATGTCGCTCTGAAATCAGGGACTGCTCAGATTGCCGATGAGAAGAATGGGGGTTACCTGACAGGTGAAACCAACTATATCTTCTCTGTTGTGTCGATGCATCCTGCAGAGAATCCTGACTTTATCCTCTATGTGACGGTGCAACAGCCAGAGCATTATTCAGGCGTTCAGCTTGGGGAGTTTGCCAATCCAATCCTTGAGCGAGCTTCTGCTATGAAAGAATCCCTCAATCTTCAGTCAACTGCCAAGAACTTGGATCAGGTCAGCAAGACGACAAGCTATGCTATGCCGGCTACCAAAGACTTTACTCCGGGTGACCTAGCAGAAGAATTGCGCCGAAACCTGGTCCAACCAATTGTTATCGGAACAGGAACCAAGATCAAGGAACTCTCGGTTTCTGAAGGAGATAATTTGGAAGCCAATCAGCAGATCTTGATCCTGTCAGATAAGGTCGAAGAAATGCCTGATATGTATGGCTGGACAGATGAAAATGTGCAAACATTTGCTAAATGGCTGAATATAGAAGTCGAGTGGGAAGGTAGTGGCAAAACGGTCAAGAAACAAAGTGTCCGTGCCAATACTGCCCTCAAAGATATCAAAAAATTGAAAGTAACTTTAGGAGATTAAGATGATTAGTTCCATTAGTGCTGGAATTCTGGCCTTTCTATTGACCTTGATTGGCATTCCAGCCTTTATCCGATTTTATCGAAAAGCACAGATTACGGGTCAGCAGATGCACGAGGATGTCAAACAACACCAAGCTAAAGCTGGGACTCCAACTATGGGAGGTCTTGTCTTCCTTATCGTTGCAGTAGTTGTGAGCTTTCTTGTTGCACTCTTTACCCAACAACTGACCAACAATGTAGGCATGATTTTGTTTATCTTGGTTTTGTATGGTTTAGTAGGTTTTCTGGATGATTTCCTCAAGGTCTTTCGTAAAATCAACGAAGGCTTAAATCCCAAGCAAAAACTTGCTCTCCAGCTGCTTGGAGGAGTGATTTTCTACCTCTTTTATGAACGTGGTGGCGATATGCTTTCAGTCTTTGGCTACCAAGTACATCTGGGTATTTTCTATATTTTCTTTGCCCTTTTCTGGCTAGTTGGCTTTTCAAATGCGGTGAATCTGACTGACGGGATTGACGGCTTAGCAAGTATTTCAGTGGTGATTAGTTTATCGGCTTATGGTGTGATTGCTTATATGCAAAATCAACTGGATATTCTTCTTGTGATTCTAGCCATGATTGGTGGTTTGCTAGGTTTCTTCGTCTTTAACCACAAGCCTGCCAAGGTTTTCATGGGAGATGTGGGAAGTTTGGCTCTAGGTGGGATGTTGGCAGCAATCTCCATGGCCCTCCACCAAGAATGGACCCTTTTACTGATTGGGATTATCTATGTCTTTGAGACAAGCTCTGTTATGATGCAGGTTACCTACTTCAAACTTAGTGGTGGAAAGCGTATTTTCCGTATGACACCTGTGCATCATCATTTTGAGCTTGGAGGATTCTCAGGTAAGGGCAATCCTTGGAGCGAGTGGAAGGTTGATTTCTTCTTTTGGGGAGTTGGGCTCCTAGCAAGTCTCTTGACCTTAGCCTTTTTATACCTACTGTAAAACTAACTTTTGATGACAAAATAAAACAGGATGAAGGGAATCTTCATCCTGTTTTTGTGTGCTTAAAGGTTAGTTGGAGTCATCCTTTCTTCCTTTTAACATAAAAGTGGCTGTAAGGGCTAGGCTGAGTCCTGCTATGAAGAGGAGTGGGTTGGACGCTTCTCCTGTTGCTGGAAGTTCTTCTTTAGGAGAATGATTTCCAGCTTTCGCAAGGATCGGACTAGCTGAAAGTTGTTCAGCCTCGTGTGCCAAGGTTTCTTCATCTGAAGCACTTGGTTTTTCCTCAGTGTTAGAGCTTGTTCCAGTAGCTTGATAGACGACAGCATAGGTACTGAAATGATTAGTGATGAATTCTACCTTTCCGTCTTGAACGGTGAAATCAAGGGCTTGCAACTCCTTAGTTGGAGTGAGGTAGTAAACATTTTCTACGCTAGCTGAAACAGGCAAGCGAACTAAGACAGCGCCTTTTGGCTGTACACTATGATCTGTTGGATTTTTAAGCTGTAAGTCATAAGCGTCATAGGTCTTGCCAAAGAGTTCCTGAGCTAGGAAACGTCGGCTAGAGATGTGAGAAATTCCTTCTAAGTCAGTAGCTCCACCGATGATTTCTACTCTAGTTTCCTTATCTTTTAAGACTCGAACTGGATAGTCAGGAAGGCTAAGGGTTGGAGCAGCCTGATCTCCGCTAGTTCCGATAGGTTTAGTGTATTCAGGTTTTTCAACAGTAGGAGGTTCCTCTTTCCCTGCGGTTCCGATCGGTTCGGTGTATTTAGGAATTTCAACTGTTGGAGCTTCTTGTTCTCCTGCCGTTCCGATAGGCTCGGTGTATTCAGGTATTTCTACTGTTGGAGCTTCTTGTTCTCCCGCAGTTCCGATAGGCTCAGTGTATTCAGGTATTGTCACTGTAGGTGGCTCTTCTTGCCCTGCCGTTCCGATAGGCTCGGTGTATTCCGGAATTTCAACAGTAGGAGCTGGTTCGTCCCCCTTGCTTGTAGTTGGCTGACTCTCGTCAACCTTTTTCTCATCCTTTTTAGTAAAGACGGCCACGATAGGGCTGCTTGTGGTATTTCCTTGAATGGTATAAGCTTCAATGGCATTTCCAGCTTTGCGATTGGTTTCGTCAGGGATTGGGATTTGAACTTGATTGTCTTGGATTGATAGGATAGTCTGATCCCCACTGGTAACCAGATGCGTTTCATCCACCTTACGCAAAACTAGAGGATCTTTGACACCTGGGAAGGTCACTGCGATGGCTTCCCAATCTCCAGCTGGTAGGCTTAAGGAAATGGTTTTGTCATTTTCCTTAAGAGGTGCGATACTTGGGCTATCTAAACCAACAGCTGGAGCTTTGATGATATCAAAGGAGTCTAGAGAGATTTTCTTGCGACCTTCTGGCGAATCTGGATCAACTTGTAATGTCAGGGTATGCGGACCGTCAGTGAGATTTGTAAATTCGCCAATAAAAGCTCTCTTTTCAGTTGCACCTGAAGTGTAGAAGTCTAGACTTGGCATTTCTTTGCCATCTAGTGTAACACGTGCTCGTCCAAGGGCAAGGCTCTTCAAACCATAAATACGAATGCCCGTCCCTGTAAAGGAAATAGTTGCCTGAGCTTCTGAAGCTGCACTAGAGTCGCTGTTGTTGATGTCAGCGTATTTTTCCGTACCACCGTAGAGTTCAGGATCAGACCAGTCCTTAAACTGGGAACCATACTGGATGCGCGAATCACGATCATCCATTTTTTCAATCGTGTTGCCTGCTCCTGCTAGGATCTTGAAGTAGTCTAATGAAATTTTCGAACGCTCACTACCACGTCCTTTGTGCTCACGTTTAACACGAAGAGTCAATGTGTGAGGTCTGTCAGATAATCCTGCGAAGCGACCGATGAGACTACCTTTTTCAGTTGCCCCAGCAGTATGGAAATCAAGTTCGCCGACCTCTTTGCCATCAATTTTAGCAGTGGCAAGACCTAGTTCAGACGATTTCAGTCCATAGATTTCGATACCAACACCAGTGAAAGGAATGGTGGCAGTGAGGTCTTCGTCTGTGTAGTCTCCTTTTGAAAGGTCAGCAAATTTCTCTGTTCCTCCAAATAATTCTGCGTCTGCCCAATTTCCAAAGGCGGCTCCGTACTGGATACGGCTATCTCGGTCGTCCATCAACTCGCTATAGGTTTCGACAGTGGCCTGTTCAGAAACTTGTGTGGAAACTTCGCCCAGCATAGCCTTGACAGTATAAGTATAGGCGAGTTGAGGATTTAGTGATCGGTCAATAAAGTGGGTTTGATTGGTTACAAATTCTCTGGTCGCAGAGGTTTGGCCAGTTTCGTCTTTCACTTGTCTTTGGATGACATAGTGGGTAGCGCCTTCTACTTGGTTAAAGGTGAGTTCGGCAGTGACTTCATTTTGTCGAACGGCTGTCAGACTGGTTACACGGCCAGGGAAATGTTCAAAGGTAATGACATCACCTTTTTGTGTTGCTAGTTGGATGCGGCCATCTTTGAGGGTAGTTGCCTTGACTGCTTTGCCATTGACCTTAACTTGACTGGCTTCGATATTTGGATAGTCTACAACTAGATCTCCACCGACATTTGACAGGAAGGACAAGCTTTGAAGGTTTTTATCTTTCCACTTCATGCTGACTTCAAAGTTACCACGGGCAATCAAGCCAGAAACCTGACCGTCTTTCCAAGCATCTGGAAGGGCTGGCAATGGAGCAATATAACCAGTATGAGATTGGAGGAGCATTTCTGCCATCCCACTGGTTGCCCCAAAGTTTCCATCGATTTGGAAAGGCGCGTGGGTATCCCAAAGGTTTTCTAGGGTTGAATACTTGAGCTGTTCAGCGAGCAAGCGATGGGCACGGTTACCGTCCAGCAGACGAGCCCAGAGGTTGATTTTATTGGCCTTAGACCAACCAGTACCACCATCTCCACGGTGATTGAGGGTTGCACGCGCAGCTTCTAGGTATTCAGCCTGATCCTTGCTAAAGAGCGTACCTGGGAAGAGACCAACTAGATGGGAAACGTGACGGTGGTGATTTTCAATCCCTTCATTTGTGAATTGCGGACTGTCCTCCTCGTACCATTCCTTAATGCGTCCCTCTTTGTTGATGTGAAGTGGTTTCAGTTTGTCAAATTTAGCCTTGACCTCTGTGACTAAGTCTTGGTCGACATTCAGATGGTTGGCGACTTCCATGTAGTCGTGGAATAGCTGCCAAACTAGCGATTGGTCAAAGGTATTTCCGATGGTGATGGTTCCGTGTTCTGGTGAGTAGGATGGTGAAGACACCCAACGGTCACTGGCCTTGTCATAGTGCAAGAAGGAGTTCCAGAACTTAGCTGTTTCCTTGAGCATTGGATAAATCTTTTCTTTGAGATAGGTCTCATCCTTGGTGAACTTGTAGTAATCATAGACGTTTTGCATCATCCAAGCGTTAGCTGCTGGAGACCAACCCCAATAGTAATTCCAACCTGGAGTAGTCCAGCCAAATGGTGTTGCTTGGGTGTGGACCAGCCAACCATTTTCTTGTCCGTCTTTGGATTCGATACCTGCGTATTCCTTAGCAGCGATACGACCATAGTAGCGCATGTCATCAATGTAATTGATCATTGGCTTGGCAGTTTCAGCAAGGTTGCTCATGTAGGCTGGCCAATAGTTCATTTGCAAATTGACATTGAGGTGGTAGTCAGCGTTCCAAGGTGGATTGTCTACAGCATTCCAGACTCCTTGTAGGTTTGCAGGAAGGGCATCTGTCCGATCACGAGAAGAACTGATGAGTAAATAACGTCCGTATTGGAAGAAGAGTTCTTCCAATTTTTGCCCTTTTTCTGGGTTATAGCCTTGAAGGGCCTCTTTTGTCGTTTGAGCAGTCTTGTTTCCACCTAGGTTTAGTTTAACGCGGTTAAAGAGACTTTGATAGTCCTTGATATGGGCCTTTTTCAGTGTTTCGTAGTCTTTGGCCTTAGCTGCTTCGACAATCCCTTTAACTGTTTTTTCGAGGTCAATGTCTTTTCGATAGTTGGTTTTGGGATTCTGAGAGAAGTTAGTCTTGGCACTGAGATAGAGGGTTGCATAACTTGCGCCTGTAACGGTTAGTGTCTCATTCTGAACAGTAACTGTTCCGTCCGTTTTAATTCCTAGGTAGGATGCAAATTTGAGGCCGTTATCTTTGACAGTTCCCTTTAGAAGGATTCCGTTTGCATCTGTAGTGACATGACCATTCTTATAGTTGGAATATTCCCAAGAGTAGTTCCCATTAGCAAGCAAGTCTTCTGTCAAACTGTTCCAAAGGGTAAAGTCAAGTGTCTTGTTTCCTTTTTTGGTCAGGTGGGTTACAGTGACATCATCAGGATAGCTGGAGAAGGTTTCGCGTTTGAAGGTGGTCCCATCTTGGGTGTAAGAAGTTGTTGTAGTGGCTTCTGTGATATCCAGATTACGGTGATAATCAGTTACAGTATCTAGTCCTTTCTTCTGGTTATTAAAAACCATAAAGATATCTCCAAAGGCTAGGTAACGTCCATACTGGGCGTTGTTTGGTCCAACTAGATTTTGTTCGGCGAGCTGTTTTGCTTTTTGGCGGTCACCAGCTTCGAGGGCCTTACGAATCTCCGCCAAGACCTTGTAGCGATCCTTGTAGTTTCCTCCATTATAGTCGGTGCTATCGGGTTGTGGTCCTCCTGACCAGAGGGTCTTTTCGTTGTACTGGATTCTCTCTTCCCCAATGAGTCCGAAAACCTTGGCTCCCATTTCTCCATTTCCGACAGGGAGGGCTTGTTTTTCCCATCCATCATAGGAGGGAGCTGTTGGCTGATCGTAGTTGAGTTGATAGTTTTCTTGCTTTGTCACAGGCTGGTCTGCTTTTTCAGGTTCCTTATTTTCTTTAGCTTCTACAATGGCTTCTTCACTAGCTTGACTATTTGTCTTCTGATTTTCCTCAGCTGCCTTGCTTTCGGAAACTACTGGACTTTCTGCTAGGGACGGATTTGTAGTTTCAGTCGCTTCAGCTGCTTTGGGTTCACTATCAGGCTTAGTGATAGATTCGACAGAGGTAGGTTCAGTTTGCTTGACCTCAACACTGTCTGCGGCTACAGTGTGGTTGACTAGAAAAACAGCTCCCAGTAAAACAGAAGCAGTCCCAACCGTCAGCTTGCGGATGCTATAGCGACAGGATTTCTCCCAAAAGTGTTTTTTCATAAAACCCTCCTTTGTGTATTCGAAACCGCTTACATTTTATAAAGCAGTTTCGTTTAAATTGTTTCTATTTATCTCCTTACCTCCCATTCTAATAGTCGTTTAGCATTTGTCAAGAGTTTTTAGCAAGATTCATATTTGCTGTTGTTTTTTCTTAAAATAGTAGAATAAGTAGCAAGTAGTCCCTCTTTTTCAACTCTCAACTAGATCGTTTACTACTAAAAAACAGTTGAGAGTATTCCCAACTGTAAGTGTTTATTTCGGATGTCTTTTGGCAAAGTCAACAAAGTGAAATTTTTCTAATTTATGGCGACTTTCGGTGAACTGAAATTGGCGCCCGTCTTGGAGATAGACTTTTGACTTGATGGAAACGACATAAGGGTCTTTGCCAATATCCATGAGAATCTTGTCTCGATCGCTAGTGTGGTCAATGGTGATTTCCTTCTGAGCATAATCAATAAGGAGTTTGAGGTCGTCCTCTATATACGAGTAGATAGACTGCTCAGCGATTTGGCGAGTGAGATTTGGAATCAGTTCCATATCCAGATAGTCCGTATCCAGAACCGATACCAAATCATCCACCACACGCTGGCGGACCACCTTCCACACCATGCGAAACTCTGGAAAGCCGGTTATCAGTGAGGACTTCTTATCGATAATGATTTTATCCAGACTGACGACGTTGGTTTTCGAGCGCAGTCCAAGTTCCTGGACCAGTTCTTGGTAGCTAGTTAGATTAGAGACAGGGAAATTGACCGTTTCTTCTTTGACGACTTGGGAACCTTGCCCCCTTATCTTTTTGATCAATCCTTCCTCTTGGAGGAGAGACAGAGCTTTTCGGACGGTGTCACGGCTCACCTGATACTGATCCATGAGTTCGTGCTCACTGGGGAGGAAATCTCCGACAGCGTAAGTCTCGTTTTGAATGGTTTTTTGGATTTGCTTAAATAATTGTTGGTATTTCTTCATATTGCTTCCTTAAATGAGTTTTGAATCTTATTCTATACACACTTGTATCTATTTTACCATACAAGTGCTAGAAAATATCCAAAAATATCCTCTTTTTATCGCAAACAAGTTGCATACAAGTTTGGTATCGTTTACAATAGAGCTATCAAGTCAAGCTTGCTTTGACAAATATAAGGAGAATCAAATGGGAAAATTTGAACAAGAAGCTAAAGATCTGCTTCAAGCGATCGGAGGCAAGGAGAATGTCACTGCTGTCACCCACTGTGCGACAAGGATGCGCTTTGTTCTCGGAGACGAAAAGAAGGCCAATGTTAAGGCTATCGAGTCGATTCCAGCCGTCAAAGGGACCTTTACAAATGCGGGTCAATTTCAGGTGATTATCGGGAATGATGTGCCGATTTTTTACAATGATTTTACAGCTGTTTCAGGCATTGAGGGTGTTTCTAAAGAAGCAGCCAAGTCTGCAGCTAAGAGCAATCAAAACGTGGTCCAACGTGTCATGACCACTCTAGCAGAAATCTTTACTCCGATTATTCCAGCCTTGATAGTTGGAGGATTGATCCTCGGTTTCCGTAATGTCTTGGAAGGTGTGCATTGGTCAATGTTGGATGGTAAGACCATCACAGAATCCTCTCAGTTTTGGTCAGGGGTTAATCACTTCCTCTGGTTGCCTGGCGAAGCGATCTTCCAGTTCTTGCCAGTAGGAATTACCTGGTCTGTTTCTCGTAAGATGGGAACCAGCCAAATCTTGGGAATTGTTCTCGGGATCTGTTTGGTTTCACCTCAGTTGCTCAATGCCTATGCAGTAGCGTCTACTTCAACAGAAGAAATCGCAGCCAACTGGGTATGGAATTTTGGTTACTTTACGGTTAATCGTATTGGTTACCAGGCTCAAGTTATCCCAGCCTTGCTTGCAGGTTTGAGTCTGTCTTATCTAGAAATCTTCTGGCGCAAGCATATTCCAGAAGTCATTTCCATGATTTTTGTACCCTTCTTATCCTTGATTCCAGCCTTAATTTTGGCTCACACTGTTTTGGGACCAATCGGTTGGACAATTGGTCAAGGACTTTCAGCAGTTGTCTTGGCAGGTTTGACGGGTCCAGTTAAATGGCTCTTCGGTGCGATTTTTGGTGCCCTCTACGCTCCATTTGTCATCACTGGTTTGCATCATATGACCAATGCCATCGATACACAATTGATTGCGGATGCTGGCGGAACTGCCCTCTGGCCAATGATTGCTCTTTCTAATATTGCCCAAGGTTCAGCCGTATTTGCCTATTATTTCATGCATCGTCATGATGAGCGTGAGGCTCAGATTTCACTTCCTGCAACCATTTCAGCCTATCTCGGTGTTACAGAACCAGCCCTCTTTGGGGTCAATGTCAAATACATCTATCCATTTGTAGCTGGAATGATTGGTTCAGCCCTTGCAGGCATGTTGTCCGTTACTTTCAATGTAACGGCGGCTTCTATTGGTATCGGTGGTTTACCAGGTATCCTTTCTATTCAACCTCAATACATGCTGCCATTTGCAGGAACCATGCTAGTTGCTATTGTTGTACCAATGCTCTTGACTTTCTTCTTCCGTAAGGCAGGTCTCTTTACAAAAACAGAGGACGATGCAACCTTGCAGGAAGAATTCGTTGCCCAAGAAGAGGCAGAATTTGTCAGTCATGAACCAGTAACCTTCGCTCCAGTAGAAATTGTCAGCCCTCTTGCTGGTCAAGTGAAAGAATTGAGTCAAGCAACAGATCCTGTTTTTGCATCAGGTGTTATGGGGCAAGGTCTAGTCATTGAGCCAAGCCAAGGTGAGTTGATTTCTCCAGTCAATGGGACAGTGACAGTTCTTTTCCCTACCAAGCATGCCATCGGTATTGTCTCTGATGAGGGGGTGGAATTGCTCATCCACATCGGTATGGATACAGTCGATCTTGATGGCAAAGGGTTTGAAAGTCTTGTAACCCAAGGAGACCACGTCACAGTTGGTCAGAAACTGATTCGTTTTGATATAGATGTCATTAAGGCTGCAGGTCTCGTGACAGAAACTCCAGTTATCATCACGAACCAGGATGCTTATGCAGCGACTATCACTGGAACTTATCCAACAACTATCCAAGCTGGGGCAGCTCTCATGGTCGCTACACGAATCTAATCGAAATAACACAAATAGGGAAGGAACATCAGTTCCTCCCTTTTATCAGAAAAGGAGAAACAGATGACACTTGATAAAGGAAAAGTAGTCTATCAAATCTATCCAAAATCATACAAAGACACCACTGGAAATGGTATTGGGGATTTCCGTGGGATTATCGAAAAAATTCCCTATCTAGCCAAACTGGGCGTGGATATGGTCTGGCTCAATCCGTTCTATCCAAGCCCTCAACGGGATAATGGTTACGATATTTCAGATTATATGGCAGTGGATCCTCTTTTTGGTAATATGGCTGATTTTGAGGAGATGGTGCGTGTCGGTAAGGAGCACAAGATTGACTTTATGTTAGATATGGTGCTCAATCATTGTTCGACAGAACACGAATGGTTTCAGAAAGCCCTAGCTGGCGACCAGTACTACCAAGACTTTTTCTTCATCCAAGACCAACCGACAGACTGGCAGTCTAAGTTTGGTGGCTCTGCTTGGGCGCCTTTCGGGGATACGGGGAAATATTACCTCCACCTCTTTGATGAGACCCAAGCTGACCTTAACTGGCGCAATCCCAATGTCCGCAAGGAGCTTTTCAAGGTTGTTAATTTCTGGCGAGACAAGGGAGTCAAAGGTTTCCGATTTGATGTGATCAATTTGATCGGTAAGGATGAGGTCTTGGTGGACTGTCCTGAAAATGAAGGGAAGCCAGCTTACACAGACAAGCCCATCGTTCATGACTATTTGCGCATGATGAACCAAGCCACTTTTGGATCAGATGATAGTTTTATGACAGTTGGGGAAATGTCTTCAACCACCATGGAAAACTGTGTCCTCTATTCGTCACCTGACCGTCAAGAATTATCCATGACCTTTAATTTCCATCATCTCAAGGTGGACTACAAGGATGGGCAGAAGTGGACTTTAGCTCCCTTTGATTTCGAAGAGTTGAAAAGTCTTTACCATAGCTGGGGCAAGGAAATGAGTGACAAAAACGGCTGGAGCGCCCTCTTTTGGAACAATCACGACCAACCACGAGCCTTAAATCGTTTTGTCGATATTCAACATTTCCGCAAGGAAGGGGCGACTATGCTGGCTGCCAGCATTCACCTGTCACGTGGGACACCTTATATCTACATGGGTGAGGAAATTGGCATGGTTGACCCAGGCTATGATTCCATGGCTGACTATGTGGATGTCGAGTCTATCAATGCTTATCAGACGCTCTTAAAAGAAGGGAAAAGTGAGCAAGAAGCCTTCCAGATTATTCAGGCTAAGTCACGAGATAATTCACGCATTCCCATGCAGTGGGATGCCTCAGAAAATGCAGGATTTTCAACAGGCACTCCATGGCTGAAGGCAGGAAAATCCTACCCTCACATCAACGTAGAAAATGAAATCAAAGGCCCAATTTTCGCCTTCTACCAAAACTTGATTCGACTTCGTAAAGAAATGCCAATCATTTCAGAAGGAAACTACAAACCAGCTTTTGAAGACAGTAAGCAAGTCTATGCCTTTGAACGACAGTATGAGAATGAAAAGTTACTGGTCCTCAATAACTTTTATGCCACAGAAGTAGAAATTGACCTGCCAGTAGCCTACCAAAATGGACAGATTCTGATTTCAAACTATGAAGATGTAGAAGTATCAGAAAAAATTATTCTGAAACCGTATCAAACACTGGCTATTTATGTAAATTAAACGCAGCAAGGAGCTCTCTTTCATTGAAAAACAGGGCTCCTTTTTTGTCGCCTATTGCCCTTTTTGAAAGCGTAAAACAAACTAGTCAGGAAAGTCACTTTATGGTATAATATAGAAGACTCAAAAAGAAACAGGAGAAAAAGAATGGATTTACTTTTAGCAATTGTCTTGATTGTGCTAGCTTTTCTAGGGGGAGCTCTTGGAGGCATTTACTTGGCTCGTAAGCAAATCGAAAAAAAATATGCTGACAACCCCCGTTTGAACGCTGACGCAGTTCGTGCTCTCTTGAGTGCAAATGGTCAAAAACCAAGCGAAGCCAAGGTACAACAAGTTTACCACCAAATCATCCGCCAACAAAAAGCAGCCCTTGCTAAGAACAAAAAGAAATAAATAGGAAAAGTCTGGGATGAAAGTTCCAGACTTCTCACTATGTTCAATAGTTCTCAAGGATAAGACTTTTTCCTTGCATTCTATTGATATTTGATTATGATTAAAAGAGAGGCAGTTGCCATTCTATCAAGCTGTCTATCCGTTCATTTAGGACGAGTAATTATGATGAACTATCAATCAGAAAAAAGACTAGAAAGAAGACTGTATGGATAATCGACCAATTGGTTTTTTGGATTCGGGTGTTGGGGGCTTGACTGTTGTACGTGAGCTCATGCGCCAGCTTCCCCATGAAGAAATCGTCTATATTGGAGATTCGGCGCGGGCGCCCTATGGTCCCCGTCCTGCTGAGCAAATTCGTGAATATACTTGGCAGTTGGTCAACTTTCTCTTGACCAAGGATGTCAAAATGATTGTCATTGCTTGTAACACTGCGACTGCGGTCGTCTGGGAAGAAATCAAGGCCCAACTAGATATTCCTGTCCTAGGTGTGATTTTGCCGGGGGCTTCGGCAGCCATCAAGTCCAGTCAAGGTGGGAAAATCGGAGTAATTGGAACCCCCATGACGGTCCAATCAGATATCTACCGTCAGAAAATCCATGATCTGGATCCGGACTTACAGGTGGAGAGTTTGGCCTGTCCCAAGTTTGCTCCCTTGGTGGAGTCTGGTGCCCTGTCAACCAGTGTTACCAAGAAAGTGGTTTATGAAACCCTGCGTCCCTTGGTCGGCAAGGTGGATAGCTTGATTTTGGGTTGTACCCATTACCCACTCCTTCGCCCTATCATCCAAAATGTCATGGGACCAAAGGTTCAGCTCATCGATAGTGGGGCAGAGTGTGTACGGGATATCTCGGTTTTGCTTAACTATTTTGAAATCAATCGTAGCCGAGATGCGGGACCTCTTCAACATCGTTTTTACACAACCGCCAATAGCCAGAGTTTTGCCCAGATTGGAGCAGAATGGCTGGAAAAAGAGATTCATGTGGAGCATGTAACTTTATGACAAACAAAATTTATGAATACAAGGATGACCAGGACTGGTATGTCGGTGTCTGGGATGTCTATGGAGGCATCTATAGCCTTATCAAAGATCCTCTCGAGCTTGATTTTATGGATTTAGCGCGGATTTTTCGTGACGAAGAAAATGGCTTTTCGATTACGATAACGGTGATGCGCTGGTCTTCTAACTTTCGTCTGCTCTCCTTTATCGTTGAGATTTTAAATGCAGAAGCAGACCGCAATCTAGAAGTCATCCAACGTCAGGGGGCTCTGCTCTTGGTTGAAAATGGAAAGCTTTTGCATGTTGAATTGCCTAAAGAAGGAGTCGATGTAGAAGCCTTCTTTGAAACTAGCAGGTTCAGAGAAACTCTGCTCATTGCGACTCGTAACGAGGGCAAGACCAAGGAATTCCGAGCTATTTTTGACAAGTTAGGTTATGATGTGGAAAATCTCAATGACTATCCAGATCTACCTGAAGTAGCTGAAACAGGCATGACCTTTGAAGAAAATGCCCGCCTCAAGGCAGAAACCATTTCCCAATTAACAGGCAAGATGGTGCTAGCAGATGATTCAGGTCTCAAAGTCGATGTCCTCGGCGGTTTGCCAGGAGTCTGGTCAGCCCGTTTTGCAGGTGTGGGAGCAACTGATCGTGAAAACAATGCCAAACTCTTGCACGAATTGGCCATGGTCTTTGAACTCAAGGACCGCTCAGCCCAGTTCCATACAACCCTAGTCGTAGCTAGTCCAAACAAGGAAAGCTTGGTTGTCGAAGCTGACTGGCCAGGTTATATCAACTTTGAACCCAAGGGGGAAAATGGCTTTGGCTATGACCCGCTTTTCCTTGTGGGAGAGACAGGTAAGTCAGCAGCAGAATTAACCCTTGAAGAAAAAAATAGCCAATCCCACCGTGCCTTAGCCGTTAAGAAACTTTTGGAGGTATTTCCATCATGGCAAAGCAAACCATCATTGTAATGAGTGACTCCCATGGCGATAGCTTGATTGTCGAAGAAATTCGTGACCGCTATCTGGGGAAAGTCGATGCCATTTTTCACGATGGTGACTCTGAACTCCGTCCCGATTCTCCTCTTTGGGAAGGCATCCATGTCGTCAAAGGAAATATGGACTTTTATGCTGGCTACCCAGAACGTTTGGTGACTCAACTTGGTCCTACAAAGATCATCCAGACGCATGGACATTTGTTTGATATCAATTTCAACTTTCAAAAGTTGGACTACTGGGCTCAGGAAGAAGATGCCGATATCTGTCTCTATGGTCACTTGCATGTGCCAAATTCTTGGATGGAAGGCAAAACACTCTTTTTAAATCCAGGCTCCATCAGCCAACCACGAGGGACTATCAGAGAATGTCTCTATGCTCGAGTGGAGATTGATGACAGCTATTTTAAAGTAGACTTTTTGACACGTGACCATGAGGTTTATCCAGGCTTGTCCAAGGAGTTTGCTCGATGATTGCCAAGGAATTTGAAGCATTTTTATTGGAGCAGGAAGAGACTTTTCTTACCCCTGCTGAGAATCTAGCAGCCTTGATCGATACCCATAACGCTGACCATGCGATTTTAGTGTTGAGTCAAATCACCTATACCCGTATCCCTGTTGTGACTTTTGACAAACGCTTTGTCGGAACCATTGGTCTGAGAGACATTTTGGCTTATCAAATGGAGCAAGGTTTGACGGATGAACAGATGGCAACGACAGACATCGTCAATATGACCAAGACAGATGTGGCAGTCGTCGCTCCAGACTATAACATCACTGAAGTCCTCCATAAACTGGTAGATGAACCTTTCTTGCCAGTCGTAGATGGTGAAGGAATTTTCCAAGGAATCATCACGCGCAAGTCTATCCTCAAGGCCGTTAATGCCCTCTTGCATGACTTTAGTAAGGAATATGAGATTCGATGCAAATGAGAGATAGCATTTCAGCCTTTTTAGAGAAAAAGCAGGGCTTGTCTGCCAATTCAAAGCAGTCTTATAGGTATGATCTGGAGCAATTTTTAGATATGGTAGGGGAACGAATTTCTGAGACCAGTCTCAAGATTTATCAAGCTCAGCTAGCAAACCTAAAAATCAGCGCCCAAAAGCGAAAACTTTCGGCCTGCAACCAATTTCTCTACTTTCTCTATCGAAAAGGAGAAGTGGACAGCTTTTACCGTCTGGAATTAGCCAAACAAGCTGAAAAGAAGACTGTAAAACCAGAAATTCTAGACCTAGACTCTTTTTGGCAGGAAAGTAATTATCCAGAAGGACGC
>CABTWF010000015.1:0-36772 GCA_902488495.1 uncultured Streptococcus sp.
CAAAAAGAACAAACAATCGTTATCCAATCGAACTCAGGTTTGACTGATGAAGAAATTGACCGCATGATGAAAGATGGAGAAGCAAACGCTGAAGCAGATAAGAAACGTAAAGAAGAAGTTGACCTTCGTAACGAAGTAGACCAAGCTATCTTTGCGACTGAAAAGACAATCAAAGAAACTGAAGGCAAAGGCTTCGATGCAGAACGTGATGCTGCACAAGCTGCCCTTGATGATCTTAAGAAAGCTCAAGAAGACAACAACTTGGACGAAATGAAAGTAAAACTTGAAGCATTGAACGAAAAAGCACAAGGACTTGCTGTGAAACTTTACGAACAAGCCGCAGCAGCCCAACAAGCTCAAGCAGGAGCAGAAGGCGCACAAGCAACAGGAAACGCAGGCGATGACGTCGTAGACGGAGAGTTTACGGAAAAGTAAAACAATCCAGTGGATTATTTTAGTCATAGCTCAGAGAATGAGGAGGATTGAATGAAGGTTAATAAGTTGATTAGCGAGCTTCAGAAAAAAGAGTCATCTATAGTAGAAAGTGATACCTCAAGTTCCAATTACATTTCCTTGGAATGTGTAACTAATAAAGGTAAAAATAGAAAATTTCTAGAATTACCCAAAAACTATAACGAAGACATAACCTGGCTAAAATGCCATATAGATACTATTTTACCTGTTATGAAAGATACTAGGGAAACGAAGGATGGTGCTCCAATTAATAAACAAGTTTATTTTGATAATGAAATTGGAGATGAAAAAATTATAAATATCGCAGTTGCTAGTTATAATAAAGTTAAAAACCTTTATTAAAATATACAAAATCTGATTTAGTTATATCTATAGATTGAAAATAATGTACCACAGAGGTTGCAACCCAGCCTCTGTTTTTCGGTAAAAGGGGACTGAATCTCATTTATTTGGGTTTTGTCCTATCAATATAAAAAAAGGAACAAAGAGTGTTCGGGGAATTGAATCCGAGCTCTAAGTTTCTTACTCAATATAAAAGAAAGGAACTGAACCCGACCTAAATTCTCGGAAAAAAGATAAATCTGTCTAGGAGCATCGCTCCTGCGTCAGATTTCCTATTTTTCAGTCGAATTTTACGGTCTTGGTATCTTAAATGAACAATACTGAATTTTATGACCGTTTGGGCGTTTCACAGAATGCATCTCAAGACGAGATCAAGAAAGCCTATCGGAAATTATCTAAAAAATATCACCCAGATATCAACAAAGAACCTGGTGCTGAGGAAAAGTACAAGGAAGTTCAAGAAGCCTATGAGACTTTGAGCGATGAACAAAAGCGGGCGGCTTATGACCAATACGGTACGGCTGGAGCAAACGGTGGCTTTGGTGGTGCAGGCGGTTTCGGTGGCTTTGATGGTGCAGGCGGTTTTGGTGGATTTGAAGATATCTTCTCAAGTTTTTTCGGCGGAGGCGGTTCTTCTCGCAATCCAAACGCTCCTCGTCAAGGTGATGACCTCCAGTATCGCGTCAATTTGACTTTTGAAGAAGCCATCTTTGGTACTGAAAAAGAAGTCAAATACAATCGTGAATCAAGCTGTCGTACTTGTAACGGATCAGGTGCTAAGCCTGGAACAAGTCCAGTTACTTGTGGACGCTGTCACGGTTCTGGTGTTATCAACGTCGATACTCAAACACCGCTTGGTATGATGCGTCGCCAAGTAACCTGTGATGTCTGTCATGGTCGCGGAAAAGAAATCAAAGATCCATGTACAACATGTCATGGAACAGGTCATGAAAAACAAGCCCACAGTGTCCATGTGAAAATTCCAGCAGGTGTCGAAACTGGTCAACAAATTCGTCTAGCTGGTCAAGGGGAGGCAGGCTTTAATGGTGGTCCTTATGGAGACTTGTATGTAGTAGTTTCTGTAGAAGCAAGCGATAAATTTGAGCGTGAAGGAACAACTATTTTCTACAAGTTAAACCTCAATATCGTCCAAGCAACTCTTGGTGATACTGTCGATATCCCAACCGTTCACGGTGATGTAGAATTAGTCATTCCAGAGGGAACTCAAACCGGTAAACGATTCCGTCTACGTGGTAAGGGAGCTCCAAGTCTTCGTGGTGGTGCTGTTGGTGACCAATACGTTACAGTCAATGTCGTGACTCCGACAGGCTTGAACGATCGCCAAAAAGCAGCGCTTAAAGAATTCGCAGCTGCAGGTGACTTGAAAGTCAATCCAAAGAAAAAAGGCTTCTTTGACCATATAAAAGATGCCTTTGAAGGAGAATAAAGTAAAAAGAGCCGGCGAGCTCTTTTTAAAGCGTAAACAAGCTATATCCCATCAACTATACACCACAATTGAGACAACTCATTCACCATTTCATAACTAATACTCTTCGAAAATCTCTTCAAACCACGTCAACGTCGCCTTGCCGTATATATGTGACTGACTTCGTCAGTCTTATCTACAACCTCAAAACAGTGTTTTGAGCAACCTGCGGCTAGTTTCTTAGTTTACTCTTTGATTTTCATTGAGTGTAATCAAATACTTTCCCAGACCTTTCGCCGTAATGAAAACACCTGAAATCGGTTGATTTCAGGTGTTCGGAAACTTTGAGACCTAGGCTCAAAGTTTAGGTATGGAATTTCGAAGAAGGTCGCTACCGTCCGTCATTACTTAAGGAAAGTCTTAAAAAATCTATAAACTAAAAAGAGCCATCGGGCTCTTTTTAGTTATCCTCAAGCTCCTGTGTTTCTTTTATCACAGTTAGTCTAGTTTGGAAATCTTTTTCCAAGACTTTGAACTTGTAGGTTAAATCTTTTTGGTATTTCTTGATAAGGGTTTTTTGTTGGTCGATGATTTGTAGGCTGTTTTGGATGATATCCAAATCATCCTTGATAGCTTGGACGCGGTCAGTTGTATCTAGCACTTCATCCTGAATGGCTTGGCGATTTTTTACGACAAAATAACTTCCAGCTGCAGCTCCTGCAAATAGCAATAGATTGGATAGTTTCATGGCATCTCCTTAAGCGTTTTTAATGGTTTCAGCGACTTGGGCAAGTTTGTCAAAGTCAGGTTCGTGGGCGATAAAGTCAATCTTTAGGTCATCTTCTGCACCGTAGCGAGGAACAAGGTGCACGTGGGTATGAAAGACTGTTTGACCAGCAACTTCCTCACAGTTGGCGATGATGTTCATACCAGCAGCCTTGGTAGCCTTCATGATTTTTTGAGCCACTGTTGGCACTTGGGCAAAGAGTTGACTAGCGCTGGTAGCATCCATCTCCAAAAGATTGCGATAGTGCTCTTTTGGCACGACTAAGGTGTGTCCAGGTGTTACTTGAGAGATATCAAGAAAGGCAAGAACCTGCTCATCTTCGTATACTTTGGAAGCAGGAATCTCCCCTGCGATGATCTTACAAAAAATGCAATCTGACATAAAATCCACCTCTACTGTATTGAATTTTGATATAATATAGCTACATTATACCAGATTCGGAGAAAATATGTTAGAAATTAAAAACCTGACAGGAGGCTATGTTCACGTTCCTGTCTTGAAAGATGTGTCTTTTACAGTTGAAAGTGGGCAGTTGGTCGGTTTGATTGGTCTCAACGGTGCTGGAAAATCAACGACAATCAATGAGATTATTGGACTGTTGACACCTTACAGTGGGGAAATTAAGATTAACGGTCTCACCCTGCGAGAAGATGCAACCAACTATCGCAAGCAGATTGGGTATATCCCAGAAACGCCTAGTCTGTATGAGGAATTGACTCTTAGAGAGCATATCGAGACGGTTGCCATGGCCTATGGTATTGAGCAAAATGTGGCTTTTGATCGTGTGGAACCTTTGTTAAAAATGTTTCGTTTGGACCAAAAATTGGACTGGTTTCCAGTGCATTTTTCCAAAGGAATGAAGCAGAAGGTCATGATTATATGTGCATTTGTGGTGGATCCGAGCCTCTTTATCGTGGATGAGCCTTTTCTTGGGCTCGATCCGCTGGCTATTTCTGACTTGATTCAGCTTCTAGAAGTAGAGAAGCAAAAAGGCAAGTCCATTCTCATGAGTACCCACGTGCTGGATTCAGCGGAGAAGATGTGTGATGCCTTTGTCATCCTCCACAAGGGGGAGGTGCGAGCTCAGGGGAACCTCCAGCAACTCCGCGAAGCCTTTGACATGCCTGAAGCGAGTTTGAATGATATTTACTTGGCTCTGACCAAAGAGGAGGAGCTATGAAAGACTTGTTTTTAAAGCGAAAGCAGGCTTTTCGTAAGGAGTGTGTTGGTTATCTGCGTTATGTTCTCAATGACCACTTTGTCTTGTTCCTGCTAGTTCTCATCGGTTTTCTAGCTTACCAGTACAGTCAACTTCTGCAACATTTTCCTGAAAACCACTGGCCTATCCTCTTGTTTTTGGGGATTGTATCTGCCTTGCTTTTGGCTTGGGGAGGAATCGCGACCTATATGGAAGGACCTGACAAGCTCTTTCTCTTAGTCAGTGAAGAGGAGGTTAAGTCTCACCTCAAAGGGCAGACAGTGCGCTCACTGGTCTTTTGGCTCTTGGTCCAAACCCTTTTCTTGCTTTTGTTTGTACCCTTGTTTTTAGCCATGGGCTATGGCTTGCCAGTTTTTTTCATCTATGTGGTTTTATTGGGAGTTGGAAAATATCTCCTCTTTCGCCAAAAAGCCAGTAAATTTCTTACTGAGACTGGAATCGACTGGGACTATGTGATCTCCCAAGAAAGCAAGCGCAAGCAAGTTTTGCTTCGTTTCTTTGCTCTCTTTACGCAGGTTAAGGGCGTTTCAAATAGTGTCAAACGTCGCACTTATCTGGATTTTATCCTAAAGACTGTTCAGAAGGCACCTGGGAAAATTTGGCAAAATCTCTATCTTCGTTCTTACTTGCGAAATGGAGACCTCTTTGCCCTCAGTCTCCGCCTCCTCTTCCTATCCTTGTTGGCTCTAGTCTTTATCGAGCAAGCTTGGATTGCGACAGCAGTGGTGGTTCTATTTAATTACCTCTTGCTCTTTCAGTTACTGGCCCTCTATCATGCCTTTGATTACCAATACTTGACCCAGCTCTTTCCACTAGAAAAAGGGGAGAAAGAAAAGGGATTGAAACAGATTGTAGTCGGTGTGGGAAGTGCAGTTCTTTTGTTAGAATTGCTGGTCGGAGCAGTAGTTTTTCAAGAAAAAATAGCCTTGTTGGCTCTTGTAGGGGCTAGTCTCTTCCTACAATTGTTTTATTTGCCTTACCAACTAAAAAGATTGGTTGACGAATAGACCAAAAACTAGTAGAATAGTAAGGAAACTTTATACGGAGGAAAGAAATGGACTTGGGTGATAATGAGCTAACGCTGACCCCTATCCCTGGGAAGAGCGGCAAAGCTTATATGGGAAGCTACCCTGATGGGAAGCGCGTCTTTGTAAAAATGAACACCTCTCCAATCCTACCTGGCCTAGCCAGAGAACAAATCGCTCCTCAATTACTATGGACTCGTCGTTTGCCAGATGGCCGTGATATGTGTGCTCAGGAATGGCTGACGGGCAAAATCTTGACCCCTTACGATATGAATCGCAAGCAGATTATCAATATCTTGAACCGCCTTCACCGCTCGCGTCCCTTGATGAAGCAGTTGAGCCGTTTGGGATATACCATGGAAACACCAGTTGATTTGCTACGTTCTTGGCAGCAAGGAGTTCCAGAAATCTTGAAGCAGAATCACTATTTGAACAGTGTGATTGCGGAACTAGGTAAGACGGTTCCAGGTTTTAGGGAAGACCATGCAACGATTGTGCATGGGGATCTTCGTCATAGTAATTGGATTGAGACGGAGAGTGGACTCGTTTATCTAGTGGATTGGGATTCGGTTCGTCTGACGGATCGTATGTTTGATGTGGCGCATTTGCTATGCCACTACATTCCAGATCATCAGTGGCGTCAATGGTTGAGAGACTACGGCTATAAGTACAATCAGACAGTGTTAGATAAATTGTATTGGTATGGTCAGTATTCTTATTTGAACCAGATTGCCAAATACTGTGAAAATCAAGATTTAGACAATGTAAACCGGGAGATTTACGCCTTGCGTGTCTTCCGCGATAAGTATGGAAAGAAGAGATGAGAGTTAGAAATCGTAAAGGGGCGACAGAATTACTAGAGGCCAATCCTCAGTATGTGGTCCTCAATCCCTTGGAAGCTAAAGGGAAATGGCGAGACTTGTTTGGAAATGATCATCCTATTCATGTAGAGGTTGGAAGTGGGAAAGGGGCCTTCGTATCCGGAATGGCCAAGCAAAATCCTGACATCAACTACATCGGGATTGATATCCAAAAGTCGGTATTGAGTTATGCCTTGGATAAGGTATTAGAAGTTGGAGTGCCCAACATCAAGTTGCTGTGGGTAGATGGTTCAGATTTGACGGACTACTTTGAAGACGGTGAGATTGATCGTCTCTACCTAAACTTTTCAGATCCCTGGCCTAAAAAACGCCATGAAAAACGTCGTTTGACTTACAAGAGTTTCTTGGATACCTTCAAGCGCATCTTGCCTGAGAATGGGGAAATCCATTTCAAGACAGACAATCGTGGCTTATTTGAGTACAGTCTAGTGAGCTTTTCTCAGTATGGGATGAAGCTCAATGGCGTCTGGCTAGACTTGCATGCCAGTGATTTTGAAGGCAATGTCATGACAGAATATGAGCAAAAATTCTCCAGCAAAGGTCAAGTGATCTATCGAGTTGAAGCAGAATTTTAAGAAATAGCTTGAAAACCAGCCGTTTGAGTGCTAATGCTTTACATAAATTGACAAACGTGCTATACTGATAGTAAGAATATGAGAAAGAGAGGCGGGGAAATATCTTCGCCTCTTGCTTATGAGGAGGTGGACGCAATCGCAACAATCGTAGAATTAGTCAGAGAAGTTGTAGAACCTGTCATTCAAGCACCTTTCGAACTCGTGGATATCGAGTATGGAAAGATTGGCAGTGATATGATTCTCAGTATTTTTGTAGATAAACCTGAAGGAATTACCTTGAACGACACGGCAGACTTGACAGAAATCATCAGTCCTGTCCTAGACACCATCAAGCCGGATCCCTTCCCAGAACAATATTTCCTAGAAATTACCAGTCCAGGCTTGGAACGTCCTTTGAAAACCAAGGATGCTGTCGCTGGAGCTGTTGGGAAATACATCCATGTCGGGCTCTACCAAGCCATTGATAAACAAAAAGTCTTTGAAGGTACCTTGGTATCCTTTGAAGAGGACGAGTTGACCATGGAATATATGGACAAGACACGTAAGAAAACCGTCCAAATTCCATACAGTTTAGTATCAAAAGCACGTTTAGCAGTAAAACTATAGAAAAGAAAGGATAGCTTTTGAGGATTCAAAAGTAAAAAGAACATGAGTAAAGAAATGCTAGAGGCCTTCCGCATTTTGGAAGAAGACAAGGGAATCAAAAAAGAAGACATCATCGACGCAGTAGTAGAGTCGCTTCGTTCCGCTTATCGCAGACGCTATGGTCAATCTGACAGCGTAGCTATCGACTTCAATGAAAAGACAGGTGACTTTACTGTCTATACTGTTCGTGAAGTTGTTGATGAAGTATTTGATAGCCGTTTGGAAATCAGCTTGAAAGATGCCCTTGCCATTAATTCAGCCTATGAGCTTGGTGACAAAATCAAATTTGAAGAAGCACCTGCTGAGTTTGGTCGTGTAGCAGCCCAATCTGCTAAACAAACCATTATGGAAAAAATGCGCAAGCAAACACGTGCCATCACCTATAATACTTACAAGGAACATGAACAAGAAATCATGTCTGGTACGGTAGAACGTTTTGACAACCGTTTCATCTATGTCAATCTTGGCAGCATCGAAGCCCAATTGTCAAAACAAGACCAAATCCCTGGAGAAGTCTTTGCTTCCCACGACCGTATCGAAGTCTACGTTTACAAGGTTGAAGACAACCCTCGTGGTGTCAACGTCTTTGTTAGCCGTAGCCATCCAGAAATGATCAAACGCTTGATGGAGCAAGAAATTCCAGAAGTCTACGATGGAACTGTTGAAATCATGAGCGTAGCCCGCGAAGCTGGTGACCGCACCAAGGTTGCTGTTCGTAGCCATAATCCAAACGTGGACGCTATCGGGACAATCGTTGGACGTGGTGGTGCCAATATCAAGAAAATCACCAGCAAATTCCACCCAGCTCGTTACGATGCTAAGAGCGACCGCATGATTCCTGTCGAAGAAAACATCGACGTTATCGAGTGGGTAGCAGATCCAGCTGAATTTATCTACAATGCTATCGCTCCTGCTGAGGTTGACCAAGTTATCTTTGATGAAAACGACAGCAAACGTGCCTTGGTCGTTGTACCTGATAACAAGCTTTCTCTTGCTATCGGTCGTCGTGGACAAAACGTTCGCTTGGCGGCTCACTTGACGGGTTACCGTATCGATATCAAGTCTGCCAGCGAATTTGAAGCTATGGAAGAAGCAGGTCAAGTGGATTACGCAGCTGCGGACGAATTGATTGAAGAATAAAAGCTGCTAGAGGAGGGAAAGATGAAAACAAGAAAAATCCCTTTGCGCAAGTCTGTTGTATCCAATGAAGTGATTGATAAGCGTGATTTGCTCCGCATTGTCAAGAACAAAGAAGGACAGGTCTTTATCGATCCGACAGGCAAGGCCAATGGCCGTGGCGCTTATATCAAGCTAGACAATGCAGAAGCCCTAGAGGCAAAAAAGAAGAAAGTCTTTAACCGCAGCTTTAACATGGAAGTGGAAGAAAGCTTTTATGACGAGTTGATCGCTTATGTGGATCACAAAGTGAAAAGAAGAGAGTTAGGACTTGAATAAGCAAAAGATAAGCAATCTCTTGGGACTTGCTCAACGAGCAGGCCGGATCATATCGGGTGAGGAATTGGTAGTCAAGGCAATCCAAGACCAGAAAGCCAAGCTAGTCTTTCTAGCTCATGATGCTGGTCCCAATCTGACCAAGAAGATTCAAGATAAAAGTGACTATTATCAAGTAGAAGTTATAACCGTGTTTTCAACACTGGAATTAAGCATAGCAGTCGGAAAATCGAGAAAGGTTTTGGCTGTGACAGATGCTGGATTTACAAAGAAAATGAGGTCTCTTATGGAATAGAAGAGGAGGACATAATTTGTCTAAGAAAAGATTGTACGAAATCGCAAAAGAACTTGGAAAAGAAAGTAAAGAAGTTGTAGCGCGTGCAAAAGAGTTGGGCTTGGATGTGAAAAGCCACTCATCGAGCGTGGAAGCTGCTGCTGCTGAACAAATCGCAGCTAGCTTTAAATCTGCACCTGCTCCTAAGGCAGAAGCAAAACCTGCAGCACCAAAAGCAAGTGTAGAAAAGAAAGCAGAAAAGTCTGTTTCGGCTAAACCAGCTGCTGCAAAGGAAGAAAGCAAACCAGCTGCACCTGTAGCTCCTAAGGAAGAAAAAGTAGTGGCCGCAAGACCACAGAGTCGAAACTTCAAGGCGGAGCGTGAGGCGCGTGCCAAAGAGCAGGCAGAACGACGCAAACAAAACAAGGGCAACAACCGTGACCAACAACAAAACGGCAACCGTCAGAAAAACGACGGCCGTAATGGTGGCAAAACTGGTCAAGGAAACCGCGACAATCGCCGATTTAACGACCAAGGGAAAAAACCACAAGGTCAAGGAAATCATGGCAATGATCGCCGTCAGCAACAAGACTTCCAGCCCAAGCAAGCTGGCCCACGTGTTGACTTTAAAGCCCGTGCAGCAGCCCTAAAAGCAGAGCAAAATGCAGAGTACGCACGCTCAAGCGAGGAGCGCTTCAAACAATCGCAAGCTGCCAAAGAAGCCTTGGCTCAAGCTAATAAACGCAAGGAACCAGAGGAAATCTTTGAAGAAGCTGCTAAGCTAGCTGAACAAACGCAGCCAGTAGTAACAGTAGCTCCTGTAGCGAAAGAAGCGCCGGTGGATACACGTCGTAAAAAACAAGCTCGACCAGACAAAGAACGTGACGATTATGATCACGAAGAAGATGGTCCTAGAAAACAACAAAAGAATCGAAGTAGTCAGAATCAAGTGAGAAATCAAAGAAATAGTAACTGGAATAACAACAAGAAAAATAAAAAAGGGAACAAGCAAAACAACCGTAACCAGACTCCAAAACCTGTTACAGAGCGTAAGTTCCACGAATTGCCAACAGAATTTGAGTATACAGATGGTATGACTGTTGCGGAAATCGCAAAACGTATCAAACGTGAACCAGCTGAAATCGTTAAGAAACTCTTTATGATGGGTGTGATGGCCACACAAAACCAATCCTTAGATGGAGAAACCATCGAACTCCTCATGGTGGATTACGGTATCGAAGCCAAACAAAAGGTTGAAGTGGATAATGCCGACATCGAACGTTTCTTTGTAGAAGATGGCTATCTTAACGAAGATGAATTGGTTGAGCGTCCACCAGTTGTAACCATCATGGGACACGTTGACCATGGTAAAACAACCCTCTTGGATACCCTTCGTAACTCTCGCGTTGCGACAGGTGAGGCAGGTGGTATCACTCAGCATATCGGTGCCTATCAAATCGTGGAAAATGGCAAGAAGATCACCTTCCTTGATACACCAGGACACGCGGCCTTTACCTCTATGCGTGCGCGTGGTGCATCTGTTACCGATATTACTATCTTGGTCGTAGCGGCCGACGACGGGGTTATGCCTCAGACTATCGAAGCCATCAACCACTCAAAAGCAGCCAACGTTCCAATTATCGTGGCTATCAACAAGATTGATAAACCAGGTGCTAACCCAGAACGCGTTATCGGTGAATTGGCAGAGCATGGTGTTATGTCAACAGCTTGGGGTGGAGATTCTGAGTTTGTCGAAATCTCGGCTAAATTCAACCAAAACATCGATGAACTCTTGGAAACGGTCCTACTTGTGGCTGAAATCCAAGAACTCAAAGCAGACCCAACAGTGCGTGCGATCGGTACGGTTATCGAAGCGCGCTTGGATAAAGGAAAAGGTGCGGTCGCAACCCTTCTTGTCCAACAAGGTACCTTGAATGTCCAAGACCCAATCGTTGTCGGAAATACCTTCGGTCGTGTCCGTGCTATGACCAATGACCTTGGTCGTCGTGTTAAGGTTGCAGGTCCGTCAACACCAGTTTCTATCACAGGTTTGAACGAAGCGCCAATGGCGGGTGACCACTTTGCCGTTTACGAAGATGAAAAATCTGCGCGTGCGGCCGGTGAAGAACGTGCAAAACGTGCCCTTATGAAGCAACGTCAAGCTACTCAACGTGTCAGCCTTGAAAACCTCTTTGATACGCTTAAAGCTGGTGAGCTCAAGTCAGTCAATGTTATCATCAAGGCCGACGTACAAGGATCTGTTGAAGCCCTTTCTGCCTCACTTCAAAAAATCGATGTGGAAGGTGTGAAAGTTACTATCGTTCACTCGGCAGTCGGTGCTATCAACGAATCTGACGTGACTCTTGCCGAAGCTTCAAATGCCTTTATCGTTGGTTTCAACGTACGCCCTACACCACAAGCGCGTCAACAAGCTGAAGCTGACGATGTAGAAATCCGTCTCCACAGCATTATCTATAAGGTTATCGAAGAGATGGAAGAAGCCATGAAAGGGATGCTTGATCCTGAATTCGAAGAAAAAGTTATCGGTGAAGCAGTTATCCGTGAAACCTTTAAGGTATCTAAAGTCGGAACTATCGGTGGATTCATGGTTATCAACGGTAAGGTTACCCGTGATTCTAAAGTCCGTGTTATCCGTGACGGTGTCGTAATCTATGATGGCGAACTCGCAAGCTTGAAACACTACAAAGACGACGTCAAAGAAGTTACAAACGGTCGTGAAGGTGGATTGATGATTGATGGCTACAATGATATCAAGACTGATGATGTGATTGAGGCTTATGTCATGGAAGAAATCAAACGTTAAGATTTTTGCTCCTTTCTTAGGTGGTGAGGGACGCAAGCAAACCGATGGTTTCATTGCTTATTTTTGAGCCTAGTGTCTCAAAAATCCCCTGTGATGGGACTGATAAATCAGTTCCATCACTTTCACCACAGCGAAAGAAGCGAATGAGTTCAAATTGCACTTCGTTTCAATTTGAACTGAAAATCAATAAATTTAAAAATAGCTAGGTCTGCTGGCCTAGCTTTTGGTTCAAAGTAGAGAAAGGAATATCATGGCAAATCATTTCCGTACGGATCGTGTGGGCATGGAAATCAAGCGTGAAGTCAATGAGATTTTGCAAAAGAAAGTCCGTGATCCGCGTGTCCAAGGTGTGACCATCACAGATGTTCAGATGCTGGGTGACCTGTCTGTTGCCAAGGTTTACTACACCATTTTGAGTAACCTTGCTTCGGATAACCAAAAAGCTCAAATCGGGCTTGAAAAAGCAACTGGTACCATCAAACGTGAACTTGGTCGCAATTTGAAATTGTACAAAATCCCAGATTTAACCTTCGTCAAAGACGAATCCATCGAATATGGAAACAAGATTGACGAGATGTTACGCAATCTGGATAAGAACTAAGAAAGAGGGGGAACCCTCTTTTTTGTTACTGGAGTGCCAGATATGACGAGGCAATAATCTGTAAAAAAGAAAGTTAAACAAATGATTTTTTTGAAAAGGCTTTATATTTTTCTTATAGTATGATATGATAAGATGTGAAAAAAAGAAATAAGGAGATTGAAATGGCTGAACAAGATCTAGCTATGCAAGTATTGGAACAAGTGGTGAAACTACCTGTTGTGAAAGTTGATCGTTCAAAATTTTTAGTGGACAAGTTTTCTAAAGAATTAGATCCGAAGGATATCTCAACATTATTGGAGCAGGGTCCTTCTAGCTTGCTATCTCAGGAAATCTTAGATAGAGTTGCTAATGCTTGTATTATGGATAATGTCTTGCTGGCCAGTGGGACCTCGGTTTTAGCAGGCCTACCTGGAGGTCTTGCCATGGCAATTACCATACCAGCAGATGTAGCTCAATTTTATGCTTTTTCATTAAAATTAGCTCAAGAATTGGGGTATATTTACGGTTACGATGACCTTTGGGCTTCTCGTGATGAATTAAGTGAGGATGCTCAAAATACCCTCTTGCTATATCTTGGTGTCATGCTTGGGGTAAATGGTACAGCTGCCTTGCTTCGAGCAGGAGGTGTTGCTGTTGCTAAGCAAGTGATGAAAACTGTTCCTCAGAAAGCCTTGACAAAGACGCTCTGGTATCCAATTTTGAAAAAAGTTTTGAAAATTTTTGGTGTTAATCTGACAAAAGGAGGCCTAGCCAAAGGAATGGGGAAATTCATTCCTATCCTAGGTGGCATTATTTCAGGTGGCTTAACCTTTGCGACCATGAAACCGATGGGGGAAAGCTTGCAACAGGAGTTATCTAAATTAGTTAACTATAATGAAGAACAATATCAAGAAGACATAGAAACTATCCGAAAAGAAGCTGAAATCATCGAAGGTGAGTAATATGGGATTCATTAAAATTCTGACCAAGACTTACGGGAATTACTTTTTCGTGATGCAAAGCATCAAAGTCCTGAAGAACATGAAAAAAGATGACAATGCTCTAGTAGGTTTCGGGAAAGTACTGCTTGCTGACAAGCTGATGGATGTAGCCCAGTGGCTCGCAAAACCAGATGATAAGGAATAACTTGAAATGAAAGAAACTAGCAGGAACTCCGCTGCTAGTTTTTTAATCTCTTTCTATATGGTATAATATAAGCAGTAAAATCATTTTATACTCTTCGAAAATCTCTTCAAACCACGTCAGCTTCACCTTGCCGTAGGTATGGTTACTGACTTCGTCAGTTCTATCCACAACCTCAAAACACTGTTTTGAGCAACCTGCGGCTAGCTTCCTAGTTTGCTCTTTGATTTTCATTGAGTATTAGAACATACAATGGAGGTCGTCATGGACAATATCATCGATGTGTCAATACCCGTTGCAGAAGTGGTAGACAAGCATCCAGAAGTCTTAGAAATCCTAGTAGAGCTAGGTTTTAAACCACTTGCTAATCCCTTTATGCGCAACACAGTCGGTCGCAAAGTATCGCTCAAACAGGGTTCTAAACTTGAAGGAACCCCTATGGACAAGATTGTCCGCACGTTGGAAGCGAACGGCTATGAAGTGATTGGATTAGACTAATGGCAGATGAACGGATTCATATCCTACGGGATATTTTGTTAGAATTGCACAACGGCGCCTCTCCCGAGTCAGTTCAGGAGCGTTTTGATGCGACTTTTACGGGTGTTTCAGCCATTGAGATTTCCCTCATGGAGCACGAGCTGATGAACTCAGACTCAGGTGTCACCTTTGAAGATGTCATGGAGCTCTGTGATGTCCATGCCAATCTTTTTAAAAACGCTGTTAAGGGTGTCGAAGTAGAGGATACCGAGCATCCGGGCCACCCCGTTCGCGTCTTCAAGGATGAAAATCTGGCTCTCCGTGCTGCCTTGATTCGCATTCGGAGACTGTTAGATACCTATGAGTCTATGGAAGACGAGGAAATGCTGGCAGAGATGCGCAAGGGTTTGGTTCGTCAAATGGGGCTTTTGGGGCAATTTGATGTCCACTACCAGCGTAAGGAAGAGCTCTTTTTCCCCATCATGGAGCGCTATGGTCACGATTCACCTCCAAAAGTCATGTGGGGAGTGGATGATCAGATCAGAGAACTCTTTCAAACAGCTCTAGAGACGGCTAAGGCACTACCAGAAGTGGCGATTTCCACTGTAAAGGAAACTTTCGAAGCTTTTGCGACAGAGTTTGAAAGTATGATTTTCAAGGAAGAGTCTATCCTTCTCATGATTCTTCTTGAGTCCTTCACCCAGGATGACTGGATTCAGATTGCGGAGGAGAGCGATGCCTATGGCTATGCCATCATCCGTCCGTCTGAGAAATGGGTGCCAGAACGTCAGAGTTTCGTTGAGGAAAAAAGTGCAGAAGAGCCCGTACAACTAGACACGGCTGAAGGTCAAGTTCAGCAAGTTATCGATACACCAGAAGGCCAGTTCACCATTACCTTTACCCCTAAGGAAAAGGAAGCAGTGTTGGACCGCCATAGACAACAGGCTTTTGGCAATGGTTATCTCTCCGTCGAGCAGGCCAATCTCATCCTCAATCACCTCCCTATGGAGATCACTTTTGTCAATAAAGACGATATTTTCCAGTATTATAATGACAATGCGCCAGCTGATGAGATGATTTTCAAACGGACGCCGTCCCAAGTTGGGCGCAATGTTGAACTCTGCCATCCGCCTAAGTACCTAGAAAAGGTGAAGGCTGTTATGAAAGGTCTTCGTGAAGGTAAAAAGGACAAGTATGAAATGTGGTTCAAGTCTGAGTCGCGAGGCAAGTTTGTCCACATCACGTACGCTGCAGTACACGATGAGAACGGAGAATTTCAAGGCGTGCTAGAGTATGTTCAGGATATCCAGCCCTACCGAGAGATTGATACGGACTATTTCCGTGGATTAGAATAAGGAGAACCAATGAGTTACGAACAAGAATTTATGAAGGAATTTGAATCCTGGGTCAGTACCCAGATCATGATCAACGACATGGCGCACAAGGAAAGTCAAAAAGTCTACGAAGAAGACCAAGACGAGCGTGCCAAAGATGCCATGATTCGCTACGAGAGCCGTTTGGATGCCTACCAGTTCTTGCTTGGTAAGTTTGAAAATTTCAAGGCAGGCAAGGGATTCCATGATTTGCCAGAAGGATTGTTTGGCGAGAGAAACTATTAAAATTCAGATACTTTCTTGATTTTTTGCCAAAATCTTGATAGAATATCTTTATTAAATCCTTGTCAGAGCAGGGATTTTTTATTGAAAGGATTTTATCATGTCAAAGAAACTCCAACGTAAAAAACAATTGCGAAATAGCCTTCGTCGCTCAGGTGCATTTTCAAATACGGTGACCAAAGTTGTCGAAGAGACCAAGAAAGTTGTGAAACACGCAGAAAAATCTGCCAGCCAAGCAGGAAAAGTTGTCTCTAAAAAAGTGGAACAAGCAGTAGAAGCGACTAAGGAACAAGCTCAAAAAGTGGCCAATTCTGTAGAAGATTTCGCAGCTACTTTGGGTGGCCTCTCAGTAGATCGTGCTAAGACTTTCTATGATGAAGGCATCAAGTCGGCTGCTGACTTTAAAAATTGGACTGAAAAAGAACTCCTTGCCTTGAAAGGAATCGGCCCAGCTACCATTAAGAAATTAAAAGAGCACGGAATCAGCTTCAAGTAATCTTTCTTGCCCCTTGCATTTCCGAGAAAAACTTGCTACAATAGAGCCATCAGAGGTGTTTTGGATCCCACATTTTACAGAAAGTGGCGGCGCTGAGAAGTCCACAAATGTGTCAAAACTGGTTGTTGATGGATAAAAAATGAAATAATTTTGTCTTTTTATTTATAAAGACGAGAGTTGCGGGCCTTGCCCGAAATTGGGTGGTACCGCGGATAAACACATTCGTCCCTGTCATGTAGATGGCAGGGGCGATTTTTTGTAGAAAGCGAGGGAGGAAGATGACAAGAGCTAAGTTACCAGAACGAATAGAGACCGAGCGTCTGGTCTTGCGAGTCCGTACAGTGGCGGATGCTGAGGATATCCATGCATACGCTAGTCTCCCAGAGGTCGCCTATCCAGCAGCATTTCACCCCGTCAAGACCTTGGAAGATGAGATTTATTATCTGGAGCATATTCTGCCCGAGCGTAATGAAAAGAACGATCTTCCAGCGGGCTATGGAATTGTCGTTAAAGGAACCGATAAGGTCATCGGCTCTGTTGATTTCCCTCGTCGTCACGAGGCTGATGTCTTGGAGATTGGCTATATCTTATATCCAGACTATTGGGGTCTAGGTTATGTTCCAGAAGCAGCGCGTGCCTTGATTGACCTAGCTTTTAAAAAATTGAATCTGCATAAGATTGAACTGACTTGTTTTGGCAACAATATCAAAAGTCAACGAGTCGCAGAGAAACTTGGCTTCACCCTCGAAGCTCGCATAAGAGACCGCAAAGATGCCCAAGGCAACCGCTGTGACAGTCTGATATATGGCTTGCTAAGGAGTGAGTGGGAGGAAAAGAATTGAAAAAATTTTTTCTAAAGTTATTTAAGAATATTCTTGGGTGGCATATATTGTCAATTGCTGGGATATTGTTTATAGCTTACTTAATTCAGGATTCTAGTTATTTTATTTTAAGATATCTATTGCTATTGACTATGGTAATATTATCTATTTCATACTTTACTTTATCAAATTATTATAAGCTAGATAGAAAAAATGATGGGAACAAACTTGCATTAGCTATAAGAGCTATAGTATCTAGATTCTTATGGATTGAAATACTCACTAGGATAGAAAAATTACTTTCTTCTTTTAATATAAGTTTAGATGATCAGTTTAAGGAGATTTGCTTTCTTCTTAAGGAGATTTGCTTTCTTCTGTTGGCTTCCTCATTAATTATTTCACTCTTAGCAATAGTGATTGGGATAAAATTTCGAACTCTTCTAGTTCTTATGATAGTTCTTCTGCCAATTTTATTGTTGCTGGGAGCATTTGATATAAAATGGTGGGCTCTGGTCACTGGTTACATAGCATTGTGGAATTTTATTAATTCAGAGAACTTTCTCACGTATTTAAGAGGTGGAAAAAAATTAGAAAATGTTCCAAAAGAGTTAAAATATAAGTGGTCAGTTAATAAATTCACTGCCTATATTGTTACTTTTTTAGTATATGCTTCTCTTGTAATATCGTCATTATTTGAAATACAAAAACCAGTTTCTTTTGAAGATTATTTAAGCAACGGGCTAACAAGAGTATATTCGATGTTATTTCTTATAGTATCAATGATAATATTATTTGGTATACTCTTTGCCTATTATTATCTATTGAATCAGAAAACAGAAGAAGGATGGGTAGCCAAATTTTTATTAAATATAGGTAAAAAAATAGGTTTAGACAAGTTTAACAGTACTATAAAATTATATGTAAAAGCAAAAAAAGGAGAACTAAAATGAAAGAACTTTCACCTAAATACAATCCAGCCGAGGTTGAGGCTGGTCGTTACCAAAAATGGCTTGATGCAGATGTTTTCAAGCCTTCAGGCGATCAAAAGGCTAAGCCTTATTCAATCGTTATTCCACCGCCAAACGTAACTGGTAAACTCCACCTTGGTCACGCTTGGGATACAACTTTGCAAGATATCATCATCCGTCAAAAACGCATGCAAGGTTTTGATACGCTTTGGCTTCCAGGGATGGACCATGCGGGGATTGCGACTCAGGCTAAGGTTGAAGAGCGCTTGCGTGGTGAAGGCATTTCTCGCTATGATCTCGGCCGTGAGAAATTCCTCGATAAAGTCTGGGAATGGAAAGACGAGTATGCCACTACCATCAAGGAACAATGGGGCAAGATGGGGCTTTCTGTAGACTACTCTCGTGAGCGTTTCACTCTTGACGAAGGTTTGTCAAAAGCTGTTCGCAAGGTTTTCGTGGACCTTTACAAGAAAGGCTGGATCTACCGTGGTGAGTTTATCATCAACTGGGACCCCGCAGCTCGCACAGCCCTTTCTGATATCGAGGTGATCCACAAGGACGTCGAAGGTGCCTTCTACCACATGAACTACATGCTAGAAGACGGTTCACGCGCCCTTGAAGTTGCGACAACTCGTCCTGAGACCATGTTTGGGGACGTTGCGGTTGCGGTCAATCCAGAAGACCCACGCTACAAGGACTTGATTGGTAAAAACGTCATCCTTCCAATCGCTAATAAATTGATTCCAATCGTTGGAGACGAACACGCAGATCCTGAGTTTGGTACTGGTGTCGTGAAAATCACACCTGCCCACGATCCAAATGACTTCTTGGTTGGTCAACGTCACAACTTGCCACAAGTCAACGTCATGAACGATGACGGAACCATGAATGACTTAGCCTTCGAATTTGCAGGCATGGATCGTTTTGAAGCTCGTAAGGCAGTCGTTGCTAAGTTGGAAGAAATCGGTGCCCTCGTTAAAATCGAAAAACGTGTCCACAGTGTTGGTCACTCAGAACGTACAGGTGTTGTAGTTGAGCCACGCTTGTCTACGCAATGGTTCGTCAAGATGGACCAATTGGCCAAAAATGCCATTGCTAACCAAGACACAGACGACAAGGTAGAATTTTATCCACCTCGTTTCAACGATACCTTCCTTCAATGGATGGAAAATGTCCATGACTGGGTAATCTCTCGTCAGCTCTGGTGGGGTCACCAAATCCCTGCTTGGTACAATGCTGAGGGTGAAATGTACGTCGGCGAAGAAGCTCCAGAAGGCGACGGATGGACTCAGGACGAAGATGTCTTGGATACGTGGTTCAGTTCTGCCCTTTGGCCATTCTCAACTATGGGTTGGCCTGATGTCGACTCAGAAGATTTCAAACGTTACTTCCCAACTTCAACCTTGGTAACAGGTTACGACATTATCTTCTTCTGGGTGTCTCGTATGATCTTCCAATCTTTGGAATTCACTGGCCGTCAGCCATTTAAGAATGTCCTTATCCACGGTCTCATCCGTGATGAGCAAGGACGTAAGATGTCTAAATCTCTCGGAAACGGAATTGACCCAATGGATGTTATCGAGAAATACGGTGCCGATGCCCTTCGTTGGTTCCTTTCAAACGGTTCTGCACCAGGGCAAGACGTGCGCTTCTCTTACGAGAAAATGGATGCTTCATGGAACTTCATTAACAAGATTTGGAATATCTCTCGCTACATCCTCATGAACAATGAAGGATTGACCCTTGAGCAAGCAACGGCTAATGTGGAAAAAGTTGCCAACAAGGAAGCTGGAAATGTCACAGACCGCTGGATTCTCCACAACCTCAATGAAACCATCGGAAAAGTCACTGAAAACTTTGACAAGTTTGAGTTTGGTGTTGCTGGACACATCCTCTACAACTTCATCTGGGACGAGTTTGCGGACTGGTACGTTGAGTTGACCAAGGAAGTCCTTTATAGCGATAACGAAGAAGAGAAAGTCATCACACGTTCTGTTCTCCTTTATACCTTAGACAAGATCCTTCGTCTTCTCCACCCAATTATGCCATTCGTGACAGAGGAAATCTTTGGACAAATCTCAGAAGGCTCTATCGTTACAGCAGAATACCCAACTGTTAACCCAGCCTTTGAAGACCTTGCTGCCCACACTGGTGTCGAAAGCCTCAAAGACTTGATCCGTGCTGTTCGGAATGCGCGTGCCGAAGTAAACGTAGCACCAAGCAAGCCAATCACCATCCTTGTGAAGACAAGTGATAGCGATTTGGAAGCTTTCTTTAACAGCAATGTCAACTACATCAAACGCTTCACAAATCCAGAACATTTGGAAATCGCATCAACCATCCCTGCACCTGAACTTGCTATGTCAAGCGTCATCACAGGAGCAGAAATCTACCTGCCACTGGCAGACCTCCTCAATGTCGAAGAAGAATTGGCTCGTCTCGACAAGGAATTGGCTAAATGGCAGAAAGAACTGGATATGGTCGGTAAGAAGCTCTCTAACGAACGCTTCGTAGCCAATGCCAAACCAGAAGTCGTCCAAAAAGAACGCGACAAACAAGCCGACTACCAAGCCAAGTACGACGCGACCGTAGCACGTATTGATGAGATGAAGAAGTTGGTGAAATAAACACAGAAACACGGTGATGAACCGTGTTTTTTGGTATAATGAAAATATTAAAACAATAGAAAAGAGAAGGTCTATGCCAGAAGGCGTCACTTTATTTCAAGATACCTTGATCAAATCTTTAAAGTTTGGATTTATTGATAATATTAAATTTCAAGAAGGGGGATACTCTCCTCAAATTTTAATTAATGACCCAGAGTCCAAGCGATATGTATTGAAGGATATTCAAGAAGAATTATCAAAATGCCAAGCCTTTTATATTTCGGTAGCATTTATTACCCAATCAGGAATTGCTCTGATAAAATCCCAATTATCAGATTTAATGGATAAAGGAATAAAAGGTAAAATTCTTATATCTCCTTATCTTGATTTTAATGATCCGGTTGCCATGCAAGAATTACTCAAGTTGAAAAATGTTGAAGTTCGACTTACTCCAGAGAGTCTGCAGATGCACGCTAAGTTTTATCTTTTTGAACATCAGGGGAAACAGGTTCTTATTTCTGGAAGTTCAAATTTAACTCATAATGCATTGAAAATCAATTACGAGTGGAATATTAAGTTGACATCAACTTACAATGGAGAGTTAATTCAAGCTACTAAAAAAGAGTTTGAAAAAATTTGGGAAAAGTCGGATGTTTTAACTATAGAAAAGATTGATTCTTACGCTAGAAAGCGTCAGAAAACAATTCGAGTGGACCAGATTCGAGAAGAGGAAATAGCAGAATATCAGGTTACAAGTATTGAACCTAATAAGATGCAAAATGAAGCACTGAAAGGTCTGCAGGCTATTCGCGATTCAGGGAAAAAGAAAGCTTTAGTTATCAGTGCTACAGGGACAGGAAAAACATATTTATCAGCTTTTGATGTTCAACAATTTGAGCCGAAAAGAATGCTCTTTATCGTTCATAGGGAGCAAATTCTTCAAAAGTCTTTAAAGGATTTTCAAAAGGTTTTACAGTTCCCGGAATCAGAAGGTTTGATTTATCATTCTGGTGCTGATTTGACAAATAAGAAATACATTTTTGCTACGATTCAAACTTTGTCACGTGATTATCATTTGAATCTATTTTCAGAAGATTATTTTGACTATATTTTAATTGATGAGGTTCATAAAGCTGGAGCTGATTCATACAAAAAAGTGATGGCACATTTTCATCCTGAGTTCTTTTTAGGAATGACTGCAACTCCCGAACGAACTGATGGGCAAAATATTTATGAACTGTTTGATTATAATATCGCCTATGAAATTCGTCTGCAGGATGCGCTTGATAATGATATGCTTTGCCCATTTATTTATTTTGGGGTAAAGGATATTGAGATAGATGGACATCTAATCGATGAGAAGACAAATATATCAAACTTAACATCTAATGAACGAGTTAAACATATTCTGCAAAAAATTGATTTTTATGGAGTAAGTGGTGAAAAAGTAAAAGGATTGATATTCTGTTCCTCTAAACAGGAAGCGCATGAACTCGCTTCAAAATTGAATCAGAATGGGAAAGTTTGTAGGGCTCTAACAGGCGATGATAATATTGAAACACGAAATGAAGTCGTTTCTCAACTTGAAAAAGGAAAACTAGACTACATTTTGACAGTGGATATTTTTAATGAAGGTATTGATATTCCTTCTGTCAACCAGGTAGTCATGTTAAGAAATACTCAGTCTAGTATTGTTTTTGTTCAACAACTAGGGCGTGGTCTTCGTAAACATGAGAGTAAAGAATACGTCACGATCATTGATTTTATTGGTAATTATAAAAATAACTATTTGATTCCAATTGCTTTATTTGGAGACAAATCAATGAATAAAGATAATTACCGAAGAGAGCTAAGAGAACCCAATATTTTAAATGGCCTAACTACTATTAATTTTGAAGAAGTTGCTAAAGAACAAATCTTTAAGTCTATTACTAATACAAATTTTTCCAATCGAGCTATCCTAAAAGAGGCCTATATGGAAACAAAGAACCGCTTGGGACGTACTCCGAATCTCAGTGATTTTTTGGAACTAGATAGTCTAGATCCCTATGTTTTCTTTGATACTTTTAATCATTATGGAGAGGTTATTGCTTCCTTTGAAAAAGAGGATCGGTTTATTAAAATTCCTGAATTAAATGGTTTTCTAGCTTTCCTCTGCAAAGAACTATCCAATGGTAAACGAAAAGAAGAACTCTATCTTTTAAAAATATTACTAGAAAAAGGAAAGATTTCCCGATCTGAATTTAAACAAATCTTAACAATGAAGCAATTAGGATCCTCCGAACAGTTATTTAAATCTATCGAAAACTGTTTAGACTATAACTTTTTCGTTAAAAGAGATCAAGAAAAGTATGGTTTGTCAGCCTTAAGCATTGAAGATGACACTTATCAACTAGCAACAGATTTCACTCAATTTCTTACAGAGGAATACAAAAAATTTATCTTAGACATCATTCAGACTGGTCTAGAGCGCTCTCAAAAATATCCGCAGGAACCATTGACAATAGGTGAAAAATACTCTCGAAAAGATGCTGTGAGACTTCTTAACTGGGACAAGGATGAGAGTTCTACTGTATATGGATACAAGGTCAAACATGGAACGTGTCCTATCTTTGTAACTTATCATAAGGATGACGATATTACAGAAACAACCCAGTATCAAGATGGATTCTTATCCAACAAAGTCTTTCATTGGTATTCTCGGAGCAATCGAAGCTTTAAGTCTAAAGAAGTTGCTGATATTATGCAATCTAATCAAACCGGTTTGGCTCTTCATCTCTTCGTAAAAAAAGAAGATGGTGAGGGAAGTGATTTCTATTATCTAGGGCCAGTTAGTTATTTGGAAGATAGTGCTACTGAAACTAGGATGCAGGATGGAAAAACTCCTGTAGTTACAATGAATTTTGAATTAGCCAATGAGGTTTCTTCCGCACTTTATGATTATTTAACAAAAAAATAAGAGAGTAATCTCTTATTTTTTTGTTAATAATTCTACAGCTGGACGATCTACTGGAGCCCAGTTGAGAGTATCTAGTTCATTGGGAGCTAACCAAGTTGAATTTTGGTGTTCAAGCAACTCTAGTTTTCCTGATATTAGCTTTGCATGATAGGTCTTCATGACAACTGTCCCAAAATTATAATCATATGAAGCTTCATTGATGTAAGAAACAATCTCAATTTCAGAATTTAGTTCTTCTTTAATTTCACGGACTAAAGCTTGTTCAGGAGATTCTCCTACTTCTAATTTCCCACCTGGAAATTCCCAAAAACCTCCTAAACTTTTACCTTCAGGTCTTTGTGCACAGAATATTTTTCCATCTCGTTCTATAGCCGCTGCAACAACATTTATTATTTTTTTTGACATAAGCTACCTCCAAGTAATATTTTAACAAATATTTTTAAATTTACCATGTGTTAAAATCAATTGATTTTTACTTAATAAATCATAGATAAATCTATTTTAACCTTTGACTATTCCGCAAAATTATCGTACAATAAAGAGTACATGATAAAATGAGGTCAGAGTCTGTTCGCTCTGGCGATAGTAGTAAAAATGAGGAGAAACGCTTTGGAATTAGAAGTATTTGCTGGGCAAGAAAAAAGTGAACTATCTATGATTGAGGTAGCGCGTGCTATCTTGGAACTTCGTGGTCGCGATCATGAGATGCATTTTAGCGATCTTGTAAACGAAATTCAAAACTACCTGGGAACATCAAACAGCGATATCCGCGAAGCTTTGCCTTTGTTCTACACAGAGTTGAACTTTGACGGTAGCTTCATCTCACTTGGAGACAACAAATGGGGGCTTCGTTCATGGTATGGTGTGGACGAAATTGACGAAGAAATCATCGCTCTTGAAGAAAGTGACGACGATGAAGTAGCACCAAAAGCTAAGAAAAAACGTGTCAATGCCTTTATGGATGGTGATTCAGATGCCATTGACTACAATGCCGATGATCCAGAAGACGAAGATGCATACGAAGCTGATCCAGCTCTTTCATATGATGATGAAAATCCAGATGATGAGAAAAATGAAGTGGAAGCTTACGATGCAGAAATCAACGAAATTGCCCCTGATGACTTGGGTGAAGACGTGGATCTCAACGAAGAAGACGACGAGTTTTCAGACGATGACGCTGAAACGAGTGAAGAAGAGTAAAAGGCTTTACAGAGGAGATCACCTGATCTCCTTTTTTTGTTGCTTGAGCGTATTGTCCGTTTGGATGTGGATCTTTAGTTGGTTTTCTGAAAACAATCTTTTTATTTTCATGCTTTACCAATTCGAGTTGACAAATGTTCTGCTTTAAGGTATCATATTGTTCGGGCACCTCTTTTAGAGGTCGGGGCTCCCTAGTTACTAGGGAGCTATTTTTGTTTTTTCAGGAAGTTTTCTTGAAAAGTCGTTATTCATAAGGGTCTTGTTTTCTATCTCCCCTCGTAGTTAACAAGACCTTGAGCATTTTAGAAAGAGGAATCTATGTCTACGAAATATATTTTTGTAACTGGTGGTGTGGTGTCGTCTATTGGGAAAGGGATTGTGGCAGCAAGTCTGGGTCGTCTCTTGAAAAATCGTGGTCTTAAAGTAACCATTCAAAAGTTTGACCCTTATATCAATATCGATCCGGGAACCATGAGTCCTTACCAGCACGGGGAAGTTTTTGTGACAGATGATGGAGCTGAGACAGATTTGGACTTGGGTCACTATGAACGTTTTATTGATATCAATCTCAACAAATATTCCAACGTGACAACTGGTAAAATCTACAGTGAAGTTCTTCGTAAAGAACGCCGTGGCGAATACCTTGGTGCAACTGTTCAAGTCATTCCTCATATCACAGATGCTTTGAAAGAAAAAATCAAGCGTGCCGCTGTAACGACTGACTCTGATGTCATTATCACAGAGGTTGGTGGAACAGTTGGGGATATCGAGTCCTTGCCATTTTTAGAGGCTCTTCGTCAGATGAAGGCAGATGTGGGTGCAGATAATGTCATGTACATCCATACAACCTTGCTTCCTTACCTCAAGGCTGCAGGTGAGATGAAGACCAAGCCAACTCAACATTCTGTAAAAGAATTGCGTGGATTGGGAATCCAGCCAAATATGTTGGTCATCCGTACCGAGAAACCAGCTGGTCAGGGCATTAAAAACAAACTAGCACAGTTTTGTGACGTGGCTCCAGAAGCCGTTATCGAGTCTTTGGATGTTGAACACCTTTACCAAATTCCATTGAACTTGCAGGCGCAAGGCATGGACCAAATTGTTTGTGATCATTTGAAATTAGATGCACCAGCAGCGGATATGACAGAGTGGTCAGCCATGGTGGATAAGGTTATGAACCTCAATAAACAAGTCAAGATTTCCCTTGTTGGTAAGTATGTGGAGTTGCAAGATGCCTACATCTCAGTGGTCGAAGCCTTGAAACACTCTGGGTATGCCAACGACGCAGAAGTGAAGATTAATTGGATCAATGCCAATGATGTGACAGCAGGGAATGTAGCAGAGCTCTTGTCTGATGCGGACGGAATCATCGTACCAGGAGGTTTTGGTCAACGTGGTACGGAAGGGAAAATCCAAGCCATCCGTTATGCGCGTGAAAATGATGTTCCAATGTTGGGAGTCTGCTTGGGAATGCAGTTGACTTGTATCGAGTTTGCTCGTCACGTTTTGGGTCTTGAAGGTGCTAATTCTGCAGAACTTGCACCAGATACAAAATACCCTATCATTGATATCATGCGTGATCAGGTTGATGTTGAGGATATGGGAGGAACCCTTCGCTTGGGACTTTATCCATCTAAGTTAAAACGTGGCTCTAAGGCAGCAGCTGCTTATCACAATCAAGAAGTGGTGCAACGCCGTCACCGTCACCGTTATGAGTTTAACAATGCCTTTCGTGAACAGTTTGAGGCAGCAGGTTTTGTCTTCTCAGGTGTTTCTCCTGATAATCGTTTGGTCGAAATTGTGGAAATTCCTGAAAATAAATTCTTTGTGGCTTGTCAGTATCACCCTGAACTTTCCAGCCGTCCGAACCGTCCAGAAGAACTCTACACCGCCTTTGTTACTGCAGCAGTTGAGAATAGTAATTAGCATAATCAGAATCTTTGAGAAGAATCTCAGAGGTTTCTTCTAGCATATTTAGGATAAGATTTGCAAAAAAAATAGATAGTGATATAATTAATATAATAATTCCTAAGGAGGATGTACAATGAAAAAAATCACACTATTTTGTTTGTTTCTAGCAGGTTTAGCTTTACTGGCTTTCCCTCATTCAGGAAAAGCATTCGAATTGGAAGAAGAATGGGTTATTAAGGGTGGGGTTAAGTATCAAGATGGCAAAATTCTTCGATTTAATAATGGCCATGAAGTAGATATCAAAGTCTTGGATTTGCCAAAAACTGAGAAAATCGAGTGGATGGTCAGTCTCAATGGTCAAGATCAGACAGTCAATTTCCTAGGCCAAGAAAAGGACAAGTCTATGGTCGGTACAGAGGGGCGTTACCTGAATTTCTACGTACCTTATGGCTATAGAGGAGATATCAAGGTCGAGGCCAAGAGTGGAAATGAAGTAAAGACCTGGTCCTCTAAAGTGGTAGATGATGTATATAATGGTGAGAAAAGTGGCTACTACCGTATTGAAGAATCAAAAGACCATTACACCTACCTTGATACAAAATGGGACTATCAAACCAAGACCTACACTGCTACCTTACCAGAGACTATCAATGGTCAAAAAGTTTATGCTTGGAAAGACCATGACAATGGTGAGTTAAAACTTACAAAACCAGAATCTATCAGTCATTCCTACAAGGGGGGAGGAGCCTTCCGAGAACTTTATCCGATTGTAAAAGCAGAAAGCTGGCTAAAATCAGACCAAAATTGGTACTATCAAAACCAAGGCCAACTAGTTCAAAATGCTTGGGTTAAAGACAATGGAACTTGGTACTTTATGAATGATAAAGGGATTATGTTTAATCAAACTTGGCTCTATCAAGGTGGCAACTGGTATGCCTTTAAATCATCAGGAGCTATGATTGCTAGTGATTGGCTTTACGACCAAGGCAAGTGGTACTATTTATCAACTTCAGGCTCTATGAAAGCAAGCACTTGGATTTTTGACAAGGGAGAATGGTATTATGTAAGTTCTTCTGGTGCCATGATTGCGAATGATTGGGTCAAAGACAATGGTAAGTGGTATTATCTAGCTTCATCAGGTAAGATGCTTCGCAATACCTACACACCAGATGGCTACTACGTTGGCAACTCAGGCGCTTGGCAATAAGAATAATACTCTGCGAAAATCTCTTCAAACTACGTCAGCGTCGCCTTACCGTAGGTATGGTTACTGACTTCGTCAGTTCTATCCACAACCTCAAAACACTGTTTTGAGCAACCTACGGCTAGTTTCCTAGTTTGCTCTTTGAGTATAAGAAGTCCTTTTCCTTTAAGGAAGGGGCTTTTTACTTGCTTTTCTACGGCTTCCCTATTTGTCCTAGAGCCCTTTTTGTGTTACAATGAATGGTATGAAAGCTAAGAAATTATGGATGACTGGCTTGACTGTGGCTGGTCTAAGTGCCCTTGCTTTGGGGGCTAAAAAAGCAGCAGATAACCACAAACTCATGAAGACTCAAGAAGAGTTGACCGCTATCGTGCGCGAACTTTTCTCAGATATGGGTGAGATTGCGACTCTCTATGTTCAAGTCTACGAAAGTAGTCTAGAGCGACTGGTCGGAGGAGTCATTTTCGAGGATGGCCGTCACTACACCTTTGTCTATGAAAATGAAGACCTAGTCTATGAGGAGGAAGTCTTATGATTACTCCCGATAGTATAGAAGAACTAGCAGGTTTTGTCGAGCAAGATGGCAAGAAGGTCTTCCTTTTTGTGGCGGACTGGTGTGGCGATTGTCGTTATATCTATCCATCCTTGCCAGAGATTGAGGAGACCAATCCAGAGTTCACCTTTATTCGAGTGGACCGTGACCAGTACATGGATCTAGCCAAACTCTGGGATGTGTACGGGATTCCTAGCCTTGTTGTGCTAGAAAAGGACAAGGAAATCGGCCGATTTGTCAATCGCGACCGTAAAAGCAAGCAACAAATTAACGACTTTTTAGCAGAACTGAATTAGGAGAAAAGGAAAGAATGATTTTTACATATAATAAAGAGCATGTTGGCGATGTCCTTATGATCATCGTGAAAAACAGCGGAGATGCCAAACTAGACGTGGAGCGCAAAGGCAAGGTAGCCCGTGTTTTCATCAAAGAAAATGGGGAAACAGTTGCTTGGAATATTTTCGAAGTTTCAAGTTTGTTTGAAATTGTAGAGCGTGGTCAAGTCTTTTTGACAGATGAACAAGTAGAACGTTTGAACCAAGAATTGCAGGCGGAAGGTTTTACAGAAGAAATTGTCAATGACAAGGAACCTAAGTTCGTAGTCGGTGAAATTGTCGAGATGGTAGCCCATCCTGATAGTGACCACCTCAACATCTGTCAAGTGGCCGTCGCAAGTGACAAGGCAGTGCAAATCGTTGCAGGGGCTCCCAATGCGCGTGTTGGGTTGAAAACCATTGTAGCTCTTCCTGGAGCGATGATGCCCAAAGGCAATCTCATTTTCCCAGGCGAACTTCGTGGTGAAAAGAGTTTTGGCATGATGTGCAGCCCTCGTGAATTGCAGCTGCCAAATGCTCCGCAAAAACGTGGGGTTATTGAATTATCAGAAGACCAAGTTGTCGGAACTCCATTTGACCCAGCCAAACACTGGACTGCCTAGGAAATTGTCGGTATTTGATAGACCAGATAGAGGGGGATAAGATGGCGAAAAATGTAATGATTACAGGAGCGACTTCAGGAATCGGTGAAGCGATTGCGCGTGCTTATCTGGAGCAGGGGGAGAATGTCGTTCTAACAGGGCGACGGACAGACAGACTAGAGGCCCTCAAGTCAGAGTTTGCAGAAATTTTTCCTAATCAAACCGTTTGGACCTTTCCACTGGATGTCACAGATATGACCATGGTCAAGACTGTCTGCTCCGATATTTTGGAAACGATAGGGCAGATTGATATCTTGGTCAATAATGCCGGACTAGCTCTTGGCTTGGCTCCCTATCAAGACTACGAAGAGTTGGATATGCTGACCATGTTGGATACCAATGTCAAGGGTTTGATGGCAGTTACTCGCTGTTTCTTGCCAGCAATGGTAAAAGCGAATCAGGGTCATATTATCAATATGGGGTCAACCGCAGGAATCTATGCCTATGCTGGGGCAGCTGTTTACTCAGCCACCAAGGCTGCTGTCAAGACTTTTTCAGATGGTTTGCGAATTGATACGATCGCAACGGACATCAAGGTAACTACTATTCAGCCAGGAATTGTCGAAACAGATTTTTCTGCGGTACGTTTCCACGGTGACAAAGAGCGTGCTGCGGCGGTTTATCAGGGGATCGAAGCCTTGCAGGCACAAGACATCGCAGACACTGTTGTCTATGTGACCAGTCAACCCCGTCGTGTGCAGATTACAGATATGACTATTATGGCCAATCAACAGGCGACAGGTTTCATGGTTCATAAAAAATAAAAAATTTTCTCGAAAAGTTACAAATTTTTGTAACTTTTTTTATTCCTTGCGAATAGATAAGTAGGAGGAAGAAAATATGTATAATAAAGTTATTTTGATCGGGCGCTTGACGTCTACACCAGAATTGCACAAAACCAACAATGACAAGTCGGTAGCGCGAGCAACTATCGCTGTGAACCGTCGTTACAAAGACCAAAACGGGGAACGTGAAGCTGACTTTGTCAATTTGGTTCTTTGGGGCAAATTGGCTGAAACCTTGGCAAGCTATGCAACTAAAGGTAGTCTTATCTCTGTGGATGGAGAACTTCGTACCCGTCGCTTTGAGAAAAATGGCCAGATGAACTATGTGACTGAAGTTCTTGCCACAGGATTCCAACTTTTAGAAAGCCGTGCCCAACGTGCCATGCGTGAAAATAACGCAGGACAGGATTTGGCAGACTTGGTTTTGGAAGAGGAGGAATTGCCATTTTAATACTCTTCGAAAATCTCTTCAAACCACGTCAGCTGGTATAGGTAACTGACTTGGTCAGTCTTATCTACAACCTCAAAGCAGTGCTTTGAGCAACCTGCGGCTAGTTTCCTAGTTTGCTCTTTGATTTTCATTGAGTATAAACATTGAAAAGTCTGAGTTGGTCTCAGACTTTTTATCTTGCCAAAGTCAGACTTTTTTCTTGACTATTTCTGACCAAGTGATACAATAGAACTATGAATTAGCACTCATATATAAAGAGTGCTAATAATATGTAGTTTATCATGGAGGAAGACAAATGTTGAAACCATTAGGAGACCGTGTGGTCTTGAAAATTGAAGAAAAAGAACAAACTGTTGGAGGCTTTGTCCTCGCAAAATCAGCCCAAGAAGGAACGAAAACAGCTACTGTAGTGGCTACAGGACAAGGGGTTCGTACCTTGAATGGTGACTTGGTTGCTCCAAGCGTTAAGTCTGGAGACCGTGTCTTAGTTGAAGCCCATGCAGGTATTGATGTCAAAGATGGCGATGAAAAGTACATCATCGTTGGCGAAGCTAACATTTTGGCAATCGTTGAAGAATAGAAGGAGAAAGTAAGTATGTCAAAAGAAATTAAATTTTCATCTGATGCTCGTTCAGCTATGGTCCGCGGTGTCGATATCCTTGCAGATACTGTTAAAGTAACCTTGGGACCAAAAGGTCGTAACGTTGTGTTGGAAAAATCATTTGGCTCACCACTCATCACCAATGACGGGGTGACCATTGCCAAAGAAATCGAGTTGGAAGACCATTTTGAAAATATGGGTGCCAAATTGGTATCAGAAGTAGCTTCAAAAACCAATGATATCGCAGGTGACGGAACGACAACTGCAACTGTCTTGACCCAAGCTATCGTCCGTGAAGGAATCAAAAACGTCACTGCAGGTGCCAACCCAATCGGTATTCGTCGTGGGATTGAAGCAGCAGTTGCCGCAGCTGTAGAAGCCTTGAAAAACAATGCCATTCCAGTTGCCAATAAAGAAGCCATCGCTCAGGTTGCTGCCGTATCTTCTCGTTCTGAGAAAGTCGGTGAATACATTTCTGAAGCCATGGAAAAAGTTGGCAAAGATGGAGTCATCACTATTGAAGAATCACGTGGTATGGAAACAGAACTTGAAGTTGTTGAAGGAATGCAGTTTGACCGCGGTTATCTATCACAGTACATGGTGACGGATAGCGAAAAAATGGTGGCTGATCTTGAAAATCCATACATTTTGATTTCTGACAAGAAGATTTCCAATATCCAAGAAATCTTGCCGCTTCTAGAAAGTATTCTTCAAAGCAATCGTCCACTCTTGATTATCGCGGATGATGTAGATGGCGAAGCTCTTCCGACTCTAGTATTGAATAAGATTCGTGGAACCTTCAACGTTGTAGCAGTTAAGGCACCTGGCTTTGGTGATCGTCGTAAAGCGATGCTTGAAGATATCGCTATCTTGACAGGCGGAACAGTCATCACAGAAGATCTTGGTCTTGAGTTGAAAGACGCTACTATTGAAGCGCTTGGTCAAGCAGCGAGAGTAACTGTGGACAAAGACAGCACTGTTATCGTAGAAGGTGCTGGAAATCCTGAAGCTATTTCTCACCGTGTTGCGGTTATCAAGTCTCAAATCGAAACTACAACTTCTGAATTTGACCGTGAAAAATTGCAAGAACGCTTGGCCAAATTGTCAGGAGGTGTCGCGGTGATCAAAGTCGGTGCTGCAACTGAAACTGAGTTGAAAGAAATGAAACTCCGCATTGAAGATGCCCTCAACGCTACTCGTGCAGCCGTTGAAGAAGGAATCGTTGCAGGTGGTGGAACAGCTCTTGTAAATGTCATCCCAGCCGTAGCTGATTTGGAATTGACAGGAGATGAAGCAACAGGACGCAATATTGTTCTCCGTGCCTTGGAAGAACCTGTTCGTCAAATTGCCCACAATGCAGGATTCGAAGGTTCTATCGTTATCGATCGTTTGAAAAATGCTGAAGTTGGTACAGGATTCAACGCAGCGACTGGCGAGTGGGTCAACATGATTGAAGAAGGAATCATTGACCCAGTTAAAGTGAGCCGTTCTGCCCTTCAAAATGCAGCCTCTGTAGCTAGCTTGATTTTAACAACAGAAGCAGTCGTAGCCAATAAACCAGAACCAGTAGCCCCAGCTCCAGCAATGGATCCAAGCATGATGGGCGGGATGATGTAAAAGCAACTTATAAAAAACACAAAAGGAGGGAACACAATCCCTCCTTTTAAGGTTTTCTCTTCTAAATAGATTTGAGCTCTCCTAACTTATATGATAAAATAAAACTAGAAAAAGGAGAAGAACATGATCGATGTAGAAGAAATTCTGAGCAAGATGAATCCCAATCAGAAGATTAATTATGACCGTGTTATGCAGAAAATGGTACAGGTTTGGGAGAAAAATGAGCAACGTCCAACTATTCTCATGCATGTTTGCTGTGCTCCTTGTAGTACCTACACCCTAGAATACCTGACAAAATACGCTGATGTGACTATCTATTTTGCCAATTCCAATATCCATCCCAAGGCAGAATACCACAAGCGGGCTTACGTCACCAAGAAATTTGTCAGTGATTTCAATGAGCGAACAGGAAATACGGTCCAGTATTTAGAAGCCCCATATGAACCCAATGAATACCGGAAGTTAGTTAGAGGACTAGAAGAAGAACCCGAAGGTGGCGACCGTTGCAAGGTTTGTTTTGACTACCGTTTGGACAAAACAGCACAGGTAGCTATGGACTTGGGCTTTGACTACTTTGGTTCAGCCTTGACCATCAGTCCTCATAAGAATTCTCAAACCATCAACAGCATCGGAATCGATGTGCAAAAGATTTATACCACCCACTATCTTCCAAGTGATTTCAAGAAAAATCAAGGCTACAAGCGCTCGGTAGAGATGTGCGAGGAGTATGATATCTATCGTCAATGTTATTGTGGATGCGTCTATGCAGCTCAAGCTCAGAACATTGATCTTGTTCAGGTTAAGAAGGATGCCACAGCTTTTTTGCTGGATAAGGATGTTGAAAAAGACTATTCTCATATCAAGTTTACTGTCACTAAATTAGATATATAGCAATTAACCCAGCTGAAAAGCTGAGTTTTTCAAATAAAAAAACCGGGGCTTTCACCCCAGCTTGACAACTTTACCGATTCTTTAGTTCTATGTAGCGTTTGTACCAAATGTTGACATAGGCCTCTGAGAAAGGACCGCGTCCATTGTTAATCCAATCAACAAGGATTTTAACATGCTCTTTCAAAATATAGTCTAAATCATCAGAATACTTCATTTTGCGTTTATGGCGCTCGTACTCTTCAACGTCCAAGAGACGCTTTTCACCATCAGTGAAAACCTTGACATCCAAATCATAATCAATGTATTTCAGGGCTTCCTCATCTAGATAGTAGGGGCTGGCCATATTGCAATAGTAGGAAATCCCATTATCACGAATCATGGCAATGATATTAAACCAATATTTTTTGTGAAAGTAAACAATAGCCGGTTCTCGAGTCACCCAACGACGACCGTCACTTTCGGTAACAAGTGTGTGGTCGTTGACGCCGATAATAGCGTTCTCTGTTGTTTTTAGTACCATGGTGTCTCGCCAAGTACGGTGAAGACTCCCATCATGCTTATAACTTTGAATTGTAATAAAGTCGCCTTCTTTTGGAAGTTTCATAACTAACCAACTTTCTACAATTTATAAGTTTATCGTCTACTATTATATCATAAATTGGTCTAATCTTTTTGAATTTTACATGAAAATGTTAAAGATATTCTCTGAGAGCGTTTGCTATATCCGAAAAATCATAGCCTTTTCTAGCTAGGACTTGAGTTAAACGTTGCTTTAGTTCGTAACCTTCATACTTTCGAGCATACTTAGCATATTGTTTGTCTAGCTCTTTAAAAATGAGTTCTTGAGTCGTTTCTTGGTCGACTTGACTGTCCAAGTCATCAAAGGCACTTTTAGCATCGGGATAGGAGAAGCCCTTGTTAGTCAAGTTTTGGATAATCTTATCTTGCAAAGCGCGAGCAGGAAGCTTTCCGGTGTATTTTTTAAGCAGTTTCTCAGCTACACGTTGAGCAACTTCTGTATAGTCAAAATCCTTTAAAACCTCTTCAATAGTTGATTTGGCAATCCCTTTTTGAGACAGTTTTTGAGCTAGCACATAAGGTCCCTTATCTCCAGAAAGTTGATTGGCATTGATGATAGAGTAGGCATACTGACGATCATTAATCCAGTTATCTTCTTTAAGGTTAGCAATAACTTGACTAGTGATTTTTTCATCAAGATCATACTTTTTCAGATACTCACGAACTTCCTTTTCGGTTCGAGCTTTAAATGATAGATGGTAGAGGGCGAGATTCTTACCATAAGAAAACTGAGCAAAGCCCTGTATCTCGATTAATTCTTCCTTGCTAACCACCTTATCTTTAGACAACATAAAACGGACAATGGTATCTTCCGTGATATAAGAGGTTTGCTGTCCATCTAGTTCCATTAAGTAGAGGCGTTTTTTCTTTTCAAGTTTTGTGATTTTCATAGTTCTATTATACCCTAAAATGTGATAAGATAGGGGTATGAATCTGAAAGTCAAACAAAAAATACCTTTAAAAATCAAGCGGATGGGTATCAATGGTGAGGGAATCGGTTTCTACCAGAAAACCCTCGTTTTTGTACCAGGCGCCCTCAAAGGAGAAGATATCTATTGTCAGATTACTTCTATTAAACGTAACTTTGTTGAAGCCAAATTACTAAAGGTTAATAAGAAGTCTAAATTTCGAGTCGTACCAGCTTGTACGATTTATAATGAATGTGGTGGTTGCCAAATCATGCACCTTCACTACGATAAACAGTTGGAGTTCAAAACGGATCTGCTCCACCAAGCCCTGAAAAAATTTGCTCCTGCAGGATATGAAAACTATGAAATCCGTCCAACTATCGGAATGCAGGAACCAAAGTACTACCGTGCTAAGCTTCAATTTCAGACTCGGAAATTTAAAAATCAGGTCAAGGCAGGTTTGTATGCGCAAAACTCTCATTATCTCGTAGAGTTGAAAGACTGTTTGGTGCAAGATAAGGAAACCCAAGTGATTGCGAATCGCCTAGCTGAACTTCTTACTTACCACCAAATTCCAATTACAGATGAGAGAAAAACGTTAGGCGTTCGTACTATCATGGTACGTCGAGCAAGAAAAACGGGACAAGTCCAGATTATCATTGTCACAAATCGCCAGCTTAATTTAACCCAGCTAGTAAAAGACTTAGTTAAAGATTTTCCAGAAGTCGACACAGTTGCAGTCAATACAAATACAGCGAAAACAAGTGAAATCTATGGTGAAAAGACGGAAATTATCTGGGGCCAAGAGAGTATTCAAGAAGGAGTACTCGACTATGAGTTTTCTCTCTCCCCTCGAGCTTTTTATCAGCTTAATCCTGAGCAGACAGAAATTCTCTATAGTGAAGCAGTTAAGGCTCTGGATGTCAGCAAAGAGGATCATCTGATCGATGCCTATTGCGGTGTTGGGACGATTGGATTTGCCTTCGCAAATAAGGTCAAGAGTCTCAGAGGAATGGATATTATTCCAGAAGCCATTGAAGATGCCAAGCGAAATGCTCAGAGAATGGGGTTTGACAATACCCATTACGAAGCGGGAACAGCAGAAGAGATTATTCCACGCTGGTATAAAGAAGGCTACCGAGCAGATGCCTTGATAGTTGACCCTCCTCGTACAGGTTTAGATGATAAGCTACTGGATACCATTCTGACCTATGTTCCAGAAAAAATGGTCTATGTATCTTGCAATGTTTCGACCTTGGCACGAGATTTGGTTAAACTAGTAAAAGTCTATGACCTCCAGTATATCCAGTCGGTCGATATGTTTCCCCACACTGCACGGACGGAAGCAGTAGTTAAGTTAGTGAAGAAAAGAAAAAATTAAATTCACTGAAAAAAGTCCTTGACAAAGGTAAAAAAGTAGGTATAATAGAAAGAGTTGAAAAGCTCAAGGTCCGTTGGTCAAGGGGTTAAGACACCGCCTTTTCACGGCGGTAACACGGGTTCGAA
>CABTWF010000016.1:0-36059 GCA_902488495.1 uncultured Streptococcus sp.
ACCCGAAGGTCGTAGGTTCAAATCCTGCTCCCGCAATTTGGCTCGGTAGCTCAGTTGGTAGAGCAATGGATTGAAGCTCCATGTGTCGGCGGTTCGATTCCGTCTCGCGCCATATTTTGTTTATAACTTGGAAGGGTAGCGAAGAGGCTAAACGCGGCGGACTGTAAATCCGCTCCTTCGGGTTCGGGGGTTCGAATCCCTCCCCTTCCATTACTTTAGTTACGGGCATAGTTTAAAGGTAGAACTAAGGTCTCCAAAACCTTCAGTGTGGGTTCAATTCCTACTGCCCGTGTTAATATGATTATGGCGGGTGTGGTGAAGTGGTTAACACACCAGATTGTGGCTCTGGCATGCGTGGGTTCGATCCCCATCACTCGCCTATTTTATATTATTGGGGTATAGCCAAGCGGTAAGGCAAGGGACTTTGACTCCCTCATGCGTTGGTTCGAATCCAGCTACCCCAGTTACTATTTGCCGGCGTGGCGGAATTGGCAGACGCGCTGGACTCAAAATCCAGTGTCCGCAAGGACGTGCCGGTTCGACCCCGGCCGCCGGTATAGTAGAAAAGACAAGGTTTTCGAGCCTTGTTTTTTTGATTTAGTGAAGATTTTGATATTTTTCTTTAAGTACAGATAACTGATGAATCATCTTTTTCTTCTTATTCTAATCATTTTTAGTGTATTTTTGGTATAATATTACTTATTCACAATTTATTTGATTATGAAAGAGTTTGGTGGTTAATGTCTCGGTCTATTGAATTACTAAAGAAACGTTACTTAAAGAATATAAAAGAGAACCCAGATTTATTTATTGGAATTGAGTTAGAATTTCCTATTGTAAATTTAGAGGGTAAGGCTACAGATGGTGAAGTTGTTAAGGATCTCTTTCGGTATTTACCATCAGTATGGGGCTTTACTATCGAAAAAGTGGATGATTTTGGGAATCCAATTCAGTTGCTTGATCCAGTCAGCCAAGATACGATCTTGTTTGAGGTTGCTTATACGACGATTGAGTTTGCTTTCGGAAAGGCTGAATGTATCCAAGAGGTAGAAGAACGCTTTAACTTCTATATGGCTACAATTCAGAATAAGTTGGGTGAAGCTAATCATGCTATTGTTGGCTGCGGCATTCATCCCAACTGGGATAAAAATGAGAATTGTCCAGTGGCTTATCCCCGCTATCAGATGTTGATGGATTATTTGAATTTGAGTAGAAATGTTACTAAATCAGATTTACATCATTTCCCTGAATATGGTGCTTTTATCTGTGGGAGTCAGGTTCAACTAGACGTTTCAAGGTCTAACTACCTGCGTGTTATTAATGCTTTTACACAAATTGAAGCAGCTAAAGCCTATTTGTTTGCAAATTCTGAGTTTTCAGGGGCAGATTGGGATACCAAAATTTCGAGAGATATTTTTTGGGAAGAATCCATGCATGGTATCTATCCAGAGAATGTAGGTGTCAATGCTAGACTCTTTAAAGATGAGAATGATTTTTTTGATTATCTAAATCATTCTGCAATTTTTACTGCAGAACGTGATGGACAGACCTATTATTTTTATCCTATTCAGGCTAGAGATTATTTGGCTACACCTGAAATCCAGGCATTTAGCCTTAATGGGGATGAGGTTCTTATTTACCCTCAGGATAAGGATTTCCAAACTCATCGTAGTTACCAGTACCAAGACTTAACGACTCGAGGAACAGTTGAGTTTCGCAGTGTGTGTACGCAACCTCTTGATAGGACTTTTGCTTCTGTAGCCTTTCATTTGGGCTTGTTGGTTCATTTAGACAAACTGGAATCTTACTTAGAAGCAGCACCTTTCTTTAAAGTATTTGGGCGTAATTATAAGTTTTTAAGGCGACAATTTTCTAAAAAACAACTCACAGATGAAGAAGAAGCTGCGGTTCTCGAGTTTTCTAAAGACTTACTCACCCTAGCTGAGGATGGACTGGAGAAAAGAAATAAGCAAGAAATGGTTTATTTAGAGCCTTTGAAGAAAGAATTGGGATTATAATTTTTCTTATAAAGGGAGAATTTTCTGAAAAATCATGATATAATGGAAGAGACTATAGATAAAGGATAGAGATTCATGACATTAGTTTATCAATCAACGCGTGATGCCAATAATACAGTAACTGCCAGCCAAGCTATTTTGCAAGGATTGGCGACAGATGGTGGTCTGTTTACACCACTTACTTATCCAAAAGTAGATTTGGACTTTGAAAAATTGAAAGATGCTTCTTACCAAGAAGTGGCTAAGTTAGTTTTGTCAGCCTTTTTAGATGACTTTACGGCTGAGGAGTTGGACTACTGTATCAACAATGCCTACGATAGCAAGTTTGATACTCCAGCTATTGCGCCATTGGTGAAACTGGATGGGCAATACAACTTGGAATTGTTCCATGGTTCAACGATTGCCTTTAAAGATATGGCCTTGTCTATCTTGCCATACTTTATGACGACAGCCACTAAAAAGCATGGTTTGGAGAACAAGATTGTCATTTTGACAGCGACATCTGGTGATACTGGAAAAGCTGCTATGGCAGGGTTTGCGGATGTACCTGGTACTGAGATTATCGTTTTTTATCCAAAAGATGGTGTTAGCAAGGTACAAGAGTTGCAAATGACTACTCAGACTGGCGACAATACTCATGTTATTGCTATCGATGGAAACTTTGATGATGCACAAACCAACGTGAAGCACATGTTCAACGATGTGGAACTTCGTGAAAAATTGGCTGCCAATAAACTGCAATTTTCATCAGCTAACTCTATGAACATTGGTCGTTTGGTGCCACAGATTGTTTATTATGTTTATGCCTACGCTCAGTTGGTCAAGTCTGGTGAGATTGTGGCTGGTGAAAAGGTCAACTTCACAGTACCGACAGGAAACTTTGGAAATATCTTGGCTGCCTTTTATGCTAAACAAATCGGTCTTCCGGTTGGCAAATTAATCTGTGCTTCAAATGACAACAATGTTTTGACAGACTTCTTCAAGACACGTGTTTACGACAAGAAACGTGAGTTTAAAGTGACAACTAGTCCATCTATGGATATTCTGGTATCTTCAAACTTGGAGCGTTTGATTTTCCATCTTTTGGGGAATGATGCGGTTAAGACTGCTGAACTCATGAATGCCTTGAGTACACAAGGACAATATGAATTGACAGACTTTGATGCAGCGATTTTGGAACTCTTTGCAGCTGAATATGCGACTGAGGAAGAAACAGCAGCAGAAATTAAACGTGTTTATCAAACAGATGCCTATATCGAGGATCCACATACGGCGGTTGCCTCAGCAGTTTATAGAAAATACAAAGCGGCTACTGGGGATGCGGCTAAGACAGTGATTGCTTCAACAGCTAGTCCATACAAGTTCCCAGTGGTTGCCGTAGAAGCGGTAACAGGAAAAGCAGGCTTGACTGACTTTGAAGCCTTGGCTCAATTACATGACATTTCAGGAGTGGCAGTGCCACCAGCGGTTGATGGCCTTGAAACAGCTCCAGTTCGTCATAAAACAACAGTGGCAGCTGCTGACATGCAAGCAGCGGTGGAGACTTATCTAGGACTTTAAGACAGAGGAAGTAAACTCGGTTGGGAAACCAACTGAGTTTCTTTTCATCAGGAGGAGAGATTGTTTAAGAAAAATAAAGACATTCTTAATATTGCATTGCCAGCTATGGGTGAAAACTTTTTGCAGATGCTTATGGGCATGGTGGATAGTTACTTGGTCGCTCACTTGGGCTTAATCGCTATTTCAGGTGTTTCAGTGGCTGGCAATATTATCACGATTTACCAGGCGATTTTTATCGCTCTGGGAGCTGCTATCTCCAGTGTTATTTCAAAAAGTTTGGGGCAGAAAAATCAGTCCAAGTTGGCTTATCACGTGACAGAGGCTCTCAAGATAACCCTATTGCTGAGTGGGCTTTTAGGCGCCTTATCACTCTTTGCTGGGCAAGAGATGATAGGACTTTTGGGAACTGAGCAGGCTGTGGCTGAGAGTGGTGGGCTCTACCTATCTTTGGTGGGTGGATCGATTGTTCTCTTGGGCTTGATGACCAGTCTAGGTGCCTTGATTCGTGCAACGCATAATCCGCGTCTACCTCTCTATGTGAGTCTTTTATCCAATGCCTTGAATATTCTTTTTTCAAGTCTAGCTATTTTTGTCCTTGATATGGGCATAGCGGGTATTGCTTGGGGGACTATCTTGTCTCGCTTAGTCGGTCTTGTGATTTTGTGGTCGCAATTAAAGCTGCCTTTTGAGAAACCGACTTTTGGTTTAGATAAGGAACTATTGACTTTGGCTTTACCAGCGGCAGGAGAACGTCTCATGATGCGAGCTGGAGATGTAGTGGTCATTGCCTTGGTTGTTTCTTTTGGGACGGAGGCAGTAGCGGGGAATGCAGTCGGAGAAGTCTTGACCCAGTTTAACTATATGCCTGCCTTTGGCGTCGCTACGGCGACGGTCATGCAGGTAGCTCGAGCAGTTGGGGAGGATAACTGGGAAAGAGTAGATGATTTGAGCAAGCAAACCTTTTGGCTTTCCCTGCTTCTTATGTTGCCCTTAACTCTCAGTATCTATGCCTTGGGGACACCATTGACTCATCTCTATACGACCGATCCTGTAGCGGTTGAAGCGAGCGTTTTGGTGGCACTGTTTTCTCTACTAGGGACTCCCATGGCGACAGGGACAGTTATTTATACGGCAGTTTGGCAGGGCTTGGGAAATGCTCGCCTCCCCTTTTATGCGACAAGTATTGGGATGTGGTGTATCCGTATAGGGACAGCTTATCTGATGGGGCTTGTTCTTGGTTGGGGCTTGCCTGGTATTTGGGCAGGGACTCTCTTGGATAATGGTTTTCGCTGGTTATTTCTACGTTACCGTTACCAGCGTTATATGAGTTTGAAAGGATAGGAGATGCAAAAAATAGCCTTTATTTGGGATTTGGACGGGACTTTATTGGACTCTTACGAAGCGATTTTGTCAGGGATTGAGGAGACCTTTGCTCAGTTTTCTATTCCTTATAATAAGGAGAAAGTGAGAGAGTTAATCCTCAGGTATTCTGTGCAGGATTTGCTGGAGCAAGTGGCAGAAGAGAGAAATCTGGATGCGGAAGTGCTCAATCAGGTACGTGCCCAGAGCCTGGCTGAGAAGAATGCTCAGGTAGTTTTGATGCCAGGTGCGCGTGAAGTGCTAGCTTGGGCAGACGAAGTAGGGATTCAGCAGTTTGTCTATACTCATAAGGGGGACAATGCTTTTACCATTCTCAGAGACTTGGGGTTGGAATCCTATTTCAAAGAGATCTTAACCAGTCAGAGTGGCTTTGCGCGCAAGCCCAGTCCAGAAGCGGCGACATATCTGCTAGATAAATATGAGTTGAATCCTAGGACTACCTATTATATAGGGGATCGGACTTTGGATGTGGAATTTGCCCAGAATAGCGGCCTTCAAAGCATCAATTTTTTAGAGTCATCTTATGAAGGGAATCAGAGGATTCAAGCATTGGCAGATATTCCCTGTATTTTTGAGGATAAGTGATGAGAGGATTGTGTCAGTTTTGTGACAGAAACCTAACAAACTGTTTCAAGTAATCGAGTTTGTTACAAGGAATAGACAGTTCTGTTAAATAGGCCCGAGAGGGCTTTTTTTCTGCTTTTTTTGTGTTATGATAGACAGGTACTCATTTGAAAGGAATATGAACGAATGAAGAAAAGAATTATTTTAGCCTCAACAGTAGCCTTGTCTCTTGCTCCCGCATTAGGAGCTAAAGCTCAAGAAATCTCTTGGACAGCACGTAGCGTTGAGCAAATTCAAAATGACGTTACTAAAAACGAGAACAAAAACAGCTATACAGTTCAGTATGGTGATACACTGAGCACGATTGCAGAAGCTTTGGGAGTAGATGTAACCGTTCTTGCTAATTTGAACAAAATCACCAATATGGACTTGATTTTCCCAGATACTGTCCTCACTACAACTGTCAATGAGGCAGAAGAGGTGACGGAAGTTGAAATCCAAACTCCTCAAGCAGATTCTAGTGAAGAAGTGACGACTGCGACAGCTGATTTGACAACCAACCAAGTGACAGTTGCTGAGCAAACAGTTCAAGTGGAAGACCTTTCTCAACCAATTGAGGAAGCTCCAACTGCAACAGAGACTGAAAAACCAGAAGAAGTAGCGCCAAGTTCAGAAATTTCTGAGACAGCGACAGTTGCTGAAGAGACACCATCTACAGAAACACCTGTAGCTGAAGAAACAGCTGAAACGACTCCAGCGGAAGCACCAGTAGCAGAAACAACTCTCCCAGTTGAAGAAGAAGCTCCTCAAGCAGCGACTCCAGTTACGGAAGAAACGGTAGCAACAACTCCAGCAGAAGCACCAGTAGCAGCTGCGCCAGCTACTGAAACGCCTGCTGATACAAGAGGAACAAGTGCAACAGAAGAAACAGCAGCATCAACAGTAACTTCTGACACTGCAACTTCGACTTATCAAGCAGAGCAAAGCCAAACTCCTTCAAGAACTTATTCAGCTCCAGCGGCTCCTGACTATGCAGGACTTGCTGTAGCTAAGTCTGAGAATGCAGGTCTTCAACCACAAACGGCAGCCTTTAAAGAAGAAATCGCCAACTTGTTTGGGATTACATCTTTTAGTGGCTATCGTCCTGGTGACAGTGGGGACCATGGTAAAGGTTTGGCCATCGACTTTATGGTTCCAGTGAGTTCAGCACTCGGAGATCAAATTGCAGAATATGCAGTCAAAAATATGGCTAGCCGTGGTATCAACTATATCATATGGAAACAACGTTTCTACGCTCCATACGATAGCAAATATGGACCAGCCTATACGTGGAATCCAATGCCGGATCGTGGTAGTGTGACTGAAAACCACTATGACCATGTTCACGTTTCAATGAACTGATCATTAAAATGGAAGTTGGGAACTGATTAAGTTCCCGCTTCTTTTTTGTGTGTCATTCCTTCAGGGTAAAAGGGATAAATATGAGGAAGTGAGTAATATTTCAAGAGAATGTAAGCATATTACTTGATTTATTTTTTGGATTACATTATACTTGATAAGTCAATCGTTGATAAATCAACTTTAGAGGGGGAAGATTTATGGTAGCAATCCATGATTTACTGTATCAACTACGATTAGCAGATCAGTCCATGACACAACTATTTGAACGCCAATTGGGAATTAGTCTGACTCGTTATCAAATCTTATGTTTCTTAATCGATCAGTCTCCGTGTAATCAAATAGCAGTTCAGGATAGATTGAAGATTGATCAGGCTGCCTTGACACGGCACTTTAAAATTTTGGAAAAGGAAGGTTTGGTTAGTCGACGTCGGAATCCTGAAAACCAGAGGGAGGTTTTGGTGGAAGTGACAGACTTTGCGAGAGAACAACTAGTAACCAACTCTCCTCAACAACATATAAACGTAAAAAATCAGATGGAGAGTGTACTTACACAAGGAGAGCGAGAAGAGTTCAGTCGCTTGTTAGAAAAGTTGATATCTGGCTTAGAAGAGATAAAAATTTAAGGAGAAGAATATGTCTATTTTTACAATTATTTTAGCAACTATCGTTGCTTTGGAGCATTTTTACATTTTTTATTTGGAAAGTGTGGCTACGCAATCAGACGCTACTAGTCGAGTGTTTAATGTGGATAAGGAAGAACTGGCTCGTCCTTCAGTAAGTTCATTATTTAAAAATCAAGGAATTTATAATGCTTTGATAGGTGTCTTTCTCTTGTACGGGATTTATTTTTCGCAAAGCTTGGAAATTGTGACCATCTTTGTTTTATTTGTGCTTGGTGCAGCGACCTACGGTTCTCTGACAGCAGACAAGAAGATTATTCTGAAGCAAGGTGGGCCTGCTATTTTGACTCTGCTGAGTATGTTACTTTTGAAATAAGAAAACCAGCGTCCTGAACGACGCTGGTTTTTGTATGCTCTTATCCATTTCGACGTTTACGAGCTAGTAGGGCTCTGTAAAAGAAGATGTGATTGTTTTGGATATAGGGAAGGATTGAAAAACTAGCAATTCCAAAAGTGAGCCAGTTGAGGAAGTACCAAGGGAGTAGTTGTAGGTCGAGGACAAAGCGCTGGAATTTGTAACCCTTCATCAAGAAACGGCTGGTTTTCAGGATTTGCCTTGGTTTAGCTTGGCCTAAATCCAGAGTGTCGCAGAGGAGGAATTCTACCTGCGAGTAGGCATAATGTTGCGGAACGTAGAGGATGTTCCCTACAATCATCAAGATGAGGCTCGCGAAAAAGTAGAGTCCAAAGGTCATAAGGAACTGCTCTGTTTCAACGGATGAGAGGTCTAATTTTGGAAATTCAGGATGTAGGGCGACAAATCTCCGAGCTAAGAGATTGCTATAAAAGAGAAAATAAACGCCTACTAAGTTTGGAATGCTCCATAAAAAGAGGTAGAAACGTTTGAGGAGCAGAGTTAGGAAGGTTTGCGAGAAGCGCTCTTCAGCAAAGAGGGCCAGGCTTGATTTTACTGAGAGTTCTGTATCAGGATCCTTGAGGAGTCGGAGTGTCGCAAAGGCAGCACCTGCTAGAAAAATCGTGCTCACAAAAGAAACCACTAGTGGGAAGAGATAGGCTTGGAGCACTTGTGCCAGCATGCTGAAAAAGGATTGCTCTAAAACACTTTCTTGGAGACGAGCCAAGGGGTTGAGAAAGCCTGATAAGATGACCAGCATGCTAGGTAAGAGATAGACGAGAAAGAGGCGGGGATTTTCAGCCTGAAACTGCCTCGTCTGCAGACGAATGGTTTTTAAATCAATTTTTGGGTATTTCATTCTCTCATTATACCATAGTTCGTGACAGTTCCTGGTTTTTTTGATAAAATCATACAGTATGCCTTTGGGCACAAAGTATGAACTGGGACTGTTTTTCCCAGCTTCGGAGGTAAAAAATGTCAGATTCACCAATCAAATACCGTTTGATTAAGAAAGAGAAACACACGGGAGCTCGTCTGGGAGAAATCATCACCCCTCACGGCACCTTCCCGACACCTATGTTTATGCCGGTTGGGACCCAAGCTACTGTCAAGACCCAGTCACCAGAGGAGTTGAAGGAGATGGGATCAGGAATTATCCTGTCTAATACTTATCATCTCTGGCTTCGTCCTGGAGATGAACTCATCGCACGCGCAGGTGGTCTCCACAAATTTATGAACTGGGACCAACCAATCTTGACGGATAGTGGTGGTTTCCAGGTTTATTCCCTAGCAGATAGTCGTAATATCACCGAAGAAGGAGTAACTTTTAAAAACCATCTCAATGGTTCCAAGATGTTCCTATCGCCAGAAAAGGCCATCTCTATTCAGAATAATCTGGGCTCAGACATCATGATGTCCTTTGACGAATGTCCTCAGTTTTACCAACCTTACGACTACGTTAAGAAATCCATCGAGCGTACCAGTCGTTGGGCTGAGCGTGGTTTGAAGGCTCACCGTCGTCCACAGGATCAAGGTTTGTTTGGAATTGTGCAGGGGGCAGGATTTGAAGACCTTCGCCGTCAGTCAGCTCATGACCTTGTCAGCATGGATTTCCCTGGATACTCTATCGGTGGTTTGGCTGTGGGAGAAACGCACGAAGAAATGAATGCCGTCTTGGATTTCACAACCCAGCTTCTCCCTGAAAATAAACCTCGCTATTTGATGGGTGTCGGAGCGCCAGACAGCTTGATCGATGGGGTCATTCGTGGTGTGGATATGTTTGACTGTGTCTTGCCGACTCGTATCGCTCGTAACGGAACTTGTATGACCAGCCAAGGTCGTTTGGTTGTCAAGAATGCCCAATTCGCTGAAGACTTTACGCCACTGGATCCTGAGTGTGATTGCTACACATGTAAGAACTATACACGCGCTTATCTTCGCCACCTGCTCAAGGCTGACGAAACCTTTGGTATCCGCTTGACTAGCTACCACAATCTCTACTTCTTGCTCAACCTCATGAAGCAGGTCCGTCAAGCCATCATGGATGACAATCTCTTGGAATTTCGTGAGTATTTTGTGGAAAAATATGGTTACAATAAGTCAGGGCGCAATTTTTAAAGTGTAAAAATAGAATGCCAAAATCCTAAGTTTTCTCTTAGGATTTTTCCTATTTTTTTGATAGAATAGGGAGTATAATGGAATGGAAATTAGGTGGTGTTTTGCTTCCTAATTTAATGGAGAATAGACTCGTATGCGTATTAAATGGTTTTCCTTGATTAGGATTACAGGTTTACTTTTGGTGCTTTTGTACCACTTCTTTCAAACGATCTTTCCTGGAGGATTCTTTGGGGTAGATGTCTTTTTCACTTTTTCAGGATTTTTGATCACCTCCCTCCTTTTAGAAGAATTTGGGAAGGCACGCCAGATCGATTTGCTGGGCTTTTTTAAGAGACGGTTTTACCGCATCGTGCCACCTGTGGTGCTGATGGTTTTGGTGACCATGCCTTTTACTTTCTTGGTTCGTCAAGACTATGTTGCTGGAATTGGTGGCCAGGTTGCTGGAGTTCTCGGTTTTATGACCAACTTCTACGAAATGTTAACAGGGGGAAGTTATGAATCCCAGTTCATTCCGCATCTCTTTGTTCACAACTGGAGCCTAGCTGTTGAGGTTCACTACTATATCCTTTGGGGCTTAGCGGTTTGGTTTTTATCGAAACGTTCAAAATCTAGTAGTCAATTGAGAGGGATGGTCTTTCTCCTTTCTGCTGGAGCTTTTATCATTAGCTTTTTCTCCATGTTTATTGGTAGTCTAATGGCGAGTTCCTATTCATCTGTCTACTTTTCAAGTTTGACCCATGTCTATCCCTTCTTTTTAGGAAGCATTTTGGCGACGGTTGTGGGGGTTCGTCAGACGAGCGATTTAGTCAAGCAGTTTGATCGGATGTGGGATATTCGTCAGAATCTACTGGTATTTGCTGCAGGTCTCTTGGTGTTAATGCTCTTGACTTTCTTTGTCAAGTTCACCTACCTGTTTGCGTACTTATTTGGTTTCTTGCTAGCAAGTTTAGCGGCAGTGACCATGATTTTTGCTGCGCGTGTCTTGCATGAGAAAACGCCTGAGATACAAGAACCTCGGATCATTACATTTTTAGCGGATACCAGCTATGCGGTTTATCTCTTCCACTGGCCTTTTTATATTATCTTTTCTCACTTGATGAGTAATCTGCCTGCTGTTATTCTGACGATCATCTTTTCTTATTTCTTTGCTATCCTATCCTTCTATATTATTGAGCCGTTGATTGCCGGTAAATCCAATCCTTTAATACGGAAGATTAGTCGATTACCTCATATTAAACCAATTAGTGCTACTGGTGCTGGCATTCTTACCTTGCTTACCTTGATTATCATAGCTGTGGCTCCTCAGGTTGGAGCTTTTGAGACAGACTTGATGGTCAATGGTTTCAAACAAGCCCAGACCAATATAGGACAAACAAAGACTCTTGCTGAACAAGCTGAACTGAGTCGCCTAGGAATTTCTGAGGGAACAAGCCTAATAGGAGATTCGGTAGCCTTGCGTGCCAATACAGCCTTACAAGAGGCACTCCCTGAAGCGAATATCAATGCCCAGGTTAGCCGAACGACCAAGCAAGCCAATGACATCATGCTCAATAACAGTCAGAACAAGGCGCTGCTAAAAACAGTTGTCATTGCAACGGGAGTCAACAATCCTGAAGGTTACAAGAATGATTTGGACAGCATCGTGAACAATCTACCGAAAGGACACCATCTGATACTGGTGACACCTTATGAGGGAGACAAGAGCAAGGACACTTACACATCAGTGGAGCAGTATGCGGCTTATGCACGGGAATTAGCTGAAAAGAATCCTTACGTGAGCATCGCTGACTGGAATAAGGTTGCTAAGGAACATCCTGAAATCTGGGCTGGAACCGACCAAGTCCACTTTGGAAATGATAGCAACATGATTGAAGAAGGTGCTAAACTTTACGCAGAGACGATTGCAGCTGCTGTAAAGGCTGCTCAAGAACTGCCTGTAAAATCAAAATAAAATTAAAGAGTTGGAAAAATCCAGCTCTTTTAAAATATCTCTAGAAAATAGGTCTATACCATTTACAAATGAAAAAGAAAGGTTTATAATGTAATTGACATAATAAATTCTAGAATCAATCTATCAAGGAGGTTATCATTATGCCTAATTATATTAAAGCGGATCAGTTTTTCTACCCACACGGAGTTCGTCGTGGCGGTTACTTGGAACTTGTGGATGGCAAGTTTGGCAAACATGTAGAACAGATTCCCGAGGGAGCTGAGGTGATTGACTATACAGGTTATAGCATTGCCCCAGGACTTGTGGATACCCATATTCATGGATTTGGTGGTGTGGATGTCATGGATAATAACATCGAAGGAACCCTTCATACCATGAGTGAAGGATTGCTTAGCACGGGTGTTACCAGCTTCTTGCCAACGACCTTGACTTCCTCTTACGAGCAGTTGCTTGCAGTAACTGAAAATATCGGTGCTCGTTACCAGGAAGCAAGTGGAGCCAAGATTCGTGGGATCTATTTTGAAGGTCCGTATTTCACAGAGAAATACAAAGGAGCCCAAAACCCTGCCTATATGAAAGACCCTCGTATGGATGAGTTTCGTGCTTGGCAAAAAGCAGCCAATGGCCTGCTCAATAAAATCGCCCTTGCGCCAGAACGCGAAGGTGTAGAAGACTTTGTTCGTACGATTACGGGTGAAGGAGTGACCGTTGCTCTTGGGCACTCCAATGCGACTTTTGATGAAGCTAAAAAAGCAGTCGACGCTGGAGCGAGTGTTTGGGTACATGCCTACAATGGGATGCGTGGGTTGACTCACCGTGAGCTCGGTATGGTGGGAGCCATGTATGAATTGCCACATACTTATGCAGAGTTGATCTGTGACGGTCACCACGTAGATCCAAAGGCCTGTGATATTTTGCTCAAGCAAAAAGGAACTGAAAATATCGCCCTTATCACAGACTGTATGACAGCTGGTGGCTTGGAAGATGGAGATTACATGTTGGGAGAATTCCCAGTAGTTGTTGCTAATGGAACTGCTCGCCTCAAATCGACAGGCAATTTGGCAGGTTCTATCCTTAAACTCAAAGATGGTTTGAAGAATGTGGTCGAATGGGGCATTGCGAATCCGCATGAAGCAGTCATGATGGCCAGCCTCAACCCAGCAAAATCTGTTCACATCGATGATGTCTGTGGTCAAATCCGTGAAGGTTACGACGCCGACTTTATCGTATTAGATAAAGATTTGGAATTGGTAGCAACCTACCTAGATGGTGTGAAACGTTATCAAGCCTAAAAAGATAAAAATAGGGGTCAATAAAGGACTCCTATTTTTATGATAGGCTGAAAAGCTATTTAAAGAAGTCTTCCTAAAGGGAAAGGCAAGCAAAATCCTTTTCTTGTAATAAAAAATTAGATATAATATACGATACAAAGGAAGTAGTAAGAATGTATCGTGTTATAGAAATGTATGGGGATTTTGAACCGTGGTGGTTCATAGAAGGTTGGGAAGAAGATGTCATCATGAGTCAATCTTTTGACAAGTATTATGATGCTCTAAAATATTATAAATCATGCTGGTTTGAGCTGGAAAAGAAGAATCCTCTTTATAAGAGTCGGAGTGATTTGATGACTATTTTTTGGGATCCTGCCGACCAACGCTGGTGTGATGAGTGTGATGAGTATTTGCAACAGTACCATTCTTTGGCACTTTTACAGGATGAGCAAGTCATTCCCGATGAAAAGCTACGTCCAGGCTACGAAAAACAAACAGGTCAAGAAAAGCACCGTTCTTGCCGCATGAAATGGAGATAAAAAGTAACTTTTAAAAGTTGCTTTTTATTTTTTTCAATTTTTTGCGAATAGTTAGATAAGGAGGGCGGTATGGTACAAGAAATTGCACAGAAAATTATTGCTACTGCGAAAGAAAAGAAGGCTCAGGATATCTATTTCATTCCCAAGGAAAAGTCCTACGAGCTTCACATGCGGGTTGGAGACGAGCGGTGTCTCGTTGACTCCTATGAGTTTGATGTTTTAGCTGCTGTGATTAGTCATTTCAAGTTTGTAGCGGGTATGAATGTAGGGGAGAAGAGACGTAGTCAGCTGGGCTCTTGCGACTATCAGCATGGGGAGAAGGTGTCTTCTCTGCGTTTGTCTACCGTAGGAGATTATCGGGGACATGAGAGTTTGGTTATTCGTTTGTTACACGATGAAGAGCAGGATTTGCATTTTTGGTTTCAGGATATTAAAGAATTGGGCAAGCAGTACAGGCAACGGGGACTCTATCTCTTTGCAGGTCCAGTCGGAAGTGGCAAGACGACCTTGATGCACGAATTGGCCAAGTCACTTTTTAAGGGGCAACAGGTTATGTCCATCGAAGATCCTGTCGAAATCAAGCAGGACGACATGCTCCAGTTGCAGTTAAATGAAGCGATTGGCTTGACCTATGAAAATCTCATCAAACTGTCTCTCCGGCATCGTCCTGACCTCTTGATTATTGGTGAAATTCGGGATAGCGAGACGGCGCGTGCAGTAGTTAGAGCCAGTTTGACAGGGGCGACAGTCTTTTCAACTATTCATGCCAAGAGTATCCGAGGTGTTTATGAACGCCTTCTGGAGTTGGGTGTGACGGAGGAGGAACTAGCAGTTGTCCTGCAAGGAGTCTGCTACCAGAGATTAATCGGGGGAGGAGGAATCGTTGACTTTGCAAACAAAGACTATCAAGAACACCAGCCAACTAGCTGGAATGAGCAGGTTGATCAGCTTCTTAAAGATGGACATATCACAAGTCTTCAGGCTGAAACGGAAAAAATTAGCTACAGCTAAGCAGAAGAAAATCATCACCCTGTTTAACAACCTCTTTTCCAGTGGCTTTCATTTGGTGGAAATTATTTCTTTTTTGGGCAGAAGTGCCCTGCTGGAAAAGGACTATGTGGCCCGGATGCACCAAGGCTTGTCTCAGGGGAAATCCTTTTCAGAGATGATGGACAGCTTGGGGTTTTCAAGTGCTATTGTGACCCAATTATCTCTAGCTGAAGTACATGGGAATCTTCACCTGAGTTTGGGGAAGATAGAAGAATATCTGGATAATTTGTCCAAGGTCAAGAAGAAGTTAATTGAAGTAGCGACCTATCCTTTGATTTTGCTGGGATTTCTCCTGCTAATCATGTTGGGGCTCAGGAATTATTTGCTCCCCCAACTGGACAGTAGCAATATCGCCACCCAAATCATTGGCAATCTGCCACAAATTTTTCTGGGGCTAGTGTTGGTTTGCTCTCTATCTTTACTTTTAGCCCTCACTTTTTACAAAAGAAGTTCCAAGATGCGGGTTTTCTCGATGTTGGCACGGGTTCCCTTTCTAGGAATCTTTGTCCAGACCTATCTGACGGCCTATTATGCGCGTGAATGGGGCAATATGATTTCACAGGGGATGGAGCTGACGCAGATTTTTCAGATCATGCAGGAACTGGGTTCTCAGCTCTTTAAAGAAATCGGTCAAGATTTGGCTCAAGCCCTGCAAAATGGCCGCGAATTTTCTCAAACCATAGCGACCTATCCTTTCTTTAAAAAGGAGTTGAGTCTCATCATCGAGTATGGGGAAGTCAAGTCCAAGCTGGGGAGTGAGTTGGAAATCTATGCTGAAAAAACTTGGGAAGCCTTTTTTACCCGAGTTAATCGTACCATGAATCTGGTACAGCCACTGGTTTTTATCTTTGTGGCCCTGATTATCGTTTTACTTTATGCGGCAATGCTTATGCCCATGTATCAAAATATGGAGGTAAATTTTTAAAATGAAAAAACTCATGACAAATTTAAAAAAAGCCAAGGTTAAAGCTTTCACGTTGGTAGAAATGTTGGTGGTTTTGCTTATCATCAGTGTTCTTCTCTTGCTCTTTGTGCCCAATTTGACCAAGCAAAAGGATGCCGTAGATGATAAAGGAAAAGCTGCTGTTGTCAAGGTCGTAGAAAGCCAGGCAGAGCTCTATAGTCTGGACAAGAATGAAGATGCTAGCCTTAGCAAATTACAAGCGGACGGTCGTATCACAGCAGAGCAAGCCAAAGCTTATAAAGACTACCATGCAAAACAAAAAACCAGTCAAACTGTTGCAGATTAAGGCCTTTACTATACTGGAAAGTCTCTTAGTTTTGGGACTTGTGAGTATCCTTGGTTTAGGCTTGTCTGGCTCTGTCCAGTCCAGTTTTGCAGCGGTAGAGGAGCAGATTTTCTTTATGGAGTTTGAAGAACTCTATCGGGAAACGCAAAAACGCAGTGTAGCCAGTCAGCAAAAGACCAGTCTGAACTTAGATGGACAGACGATCAGTAACGGCAGTCAAAACTTGACCGTTCCTAAAGGGATTCAGGCACCATCAGGACAAAGCATTATATTTGACCGAGCTGGGGGCAATTCGTCCCTGGCTAAGGTTGAATTTCAGACCAGCAAAGGAGCGATTCGCTATCAATTATATCTAGGAAATGGAAAAATTAAACGCATTAAGGAAACAAAAAATTAAGGCAGTGATTTTACTGGAAGCGGTAGTTGCTCTAGCCGTTTTTGCCAGCATTGCGACCCTTCTTTTGGGACAAATCCAGAAAAATAGGCAGGAAGAGGCAGAAATCTTGCAAAAGGAAGAAGTCTTACGTGTAGCTAAGATGGCTCTGCAGACAGGTCAAAATCAGGTAAACATAAATGGAGTGGAGATTCAGGTGTTTGCTAGTGAAAAGGGATTGGAGGTCTACCATGGTTCAGAGAAGTTGCTGTATCTTAAAGAGCAGTAAGGTAAGAGCGTTCACTCTATTAGAATCTCTGATTGCCCTTATCGTCATTAGCGGAGGCTTGCTCCTTTTTCAAGCTATGAGTCAGCTCCTCATTTCAGAAGTTCGTTACCAGCAGCAAAGCGAGCAAAAAGAGTGGCTCTTGTTTGTGGATCAACTGGAGGCAGAGTTAGATCGTTCGCAGTTTGAAAAGGTGGAAGCCAATCACCTCTATGTGAAGCAAGATGGCAAGGATATCGCTATGGGCAAGTCCAAATCAGATGATTTTCGGAAAACCGATAGCAGCGGACGGGGCTACCAACCTATGGTTTATGGACTTAAATCAGCACAAATTACAGAGGAAAATCAATTGGTTCGCTTCCGTTTCCAGTTTCAAAAAGGCTTAGAAAGGGAGTTCATCTATCGTGTGGAAAAAACAAAAAGTTAAGGCAGGCGTTCTTTTATATGCAGTCACCATGGCAGCTATTTTTAGCCTTTTGTTGCAGTTTTATTTAAATCGGCAAGTCGCCCATCACAAAGACTTTGCCCTAAACAAAGAAAAGTTGGCAGCTTTTGCCATGGCCAAGCGAAGTAAGGATAAGGCTGAGCAAGAAAGTGGGGAACGAGTCTTTAACCTAGGAAAAGTCAGGTATCAAAATACGAAAACAGGTTTTGCAACAAGTGTTCGTATGAATAAGGGCAACTATGAATTTCTCTTTTCTCCGATGAAAACCCAAGAAAAGAAAACAGCTAAAAAGGAAGAGGTAGCGACTGATTCAAGCAATCAAGCAGGGAAGAAAAGCCTGAAAAGAAAGATAATTCCTAGTCAATTCAACTACTTTGTGCTAAACTAAAAACATGAAACACGATTTTAACCACAAAGCAGAAACCTTTGATTCCCCTAAAAATATCTTCCTTGCAAATTTGGTTTGTCAAGCAGTCGAGAAACAGATTGCTCTTTTATCAGACAAAGAAATACTGGACTTTGGTGGTGGGACGGGTCTATTAGCTTTGCCCCTGGCTCAGCAGGCTAAGTCTGTCACTCTTGTAGACATCTCTGAGAGAATGCTGGAGCAAGCTCGTTTGAAAGCAGATCAGCAAGAAATCAAGAATATCCAGTTTTTGGAGCAGGATTTACTAGTAAATCCCTTGGAGCAGCAATTTGACCTGATTGTTGTCAGTCGGGTTCTTCATCATATGCCTGATATAGATGCGACTCTTGCCACGTTTCACCATCACCTTAGGGAGAATGGACAGGTCTTCATTGCTGATTTTACTAAGATAGAGCCTAACCATCATGGTTTTGATTTAGCTGAACTGGAAACCAAGCTCGCTCAGAATGGTTTTTCAAGCATTGGCAGTCAGATCCTCTATAGTGCAGAAGATCTTTTCCTCGGAAATTACGCAGAACTCTTTTTAACAGTAGCCCAAAAATCACTCGCTGACTAAAGCAGTGATTTTTTCTCTTCAGATGGAAAAAAGGAGGGAAATTTGATAAGATAGTAATATGGATTTTGAAAAAATTGAACAAGCTTATACGTATTTACTAGAGAATGTCCAAGTCATCCAAAGTGATTTGGCGACCAACTTTTATGATGCCTTAGTGGAGCAAAACAGCATCTATCTAGATGGTGAGACTGAGTTAGAGAAGGTAAAAGAGAACAATCAAGCCCTTAAGCGCTTAGCGCTTCGCAAGGAAGAATGGCTCAAGACCTACCAGTTTCTCTTGATGAAGGCAGGCCAAACGGAGCCTTTACAGGCCAATCACCAGTTTACACCAGATGCCATTGCTCTCCTCTTGGTACTTGTTGTGGAAGAATTGTTTGAACAAGAGGAAATTAGCATCCACGAAATAGGCTCTGGTATGGGCGTTTTGGGGGCTACTTTCTTGACTTCTCTCGCTAAAAAAGTAGATTACTTGGGAATCGAAGTGGATGACTTGCTGATTGATTTGGCAGCAAGTATGGCAGATGTGATTGGTTTACAGGCTGGTTTTGTTCAAGGAGATGCCGTTCGTCCGCAAATGCTTAAAGAAAGCGACGTGGTCATCAGCGACTTGCCTGTAGGCTATTACCCAGACGATGCCATCGCTTCTCGCTATCAAGTGGCTTCTAGTCAAGAGCATACCTATGCCCACCATTTGCTGATGGAACAAGGCCTCAAGTACCTTAAGTCAAATGGCTATGCTATTTTTCTAGCTCCGAGTGATTTATTGACCAGCCCTCAAAGTGACTTATTAAAAGGGTGGCTCAAAGACGAAGTGAGTCTGGCTGCTATCATCGCTCTGCCAGAGGATATTTTCTCAACTGCAAGCCAAGCTAAAAGTATTTTTGTCTTACAGAAGAAAAGAGACAAGGAAATAGAACCCTTTGTTTACCCACTTACTAGCTTGCAAGATCCGTCAGTTTTGTTGATTTTTAAAGAAAATTTTCAAAATTGGAGCAAAGGTACTGAAATATAAAAGAGATTTTGTTATAATAGATGAAAACGCTTAAAAAGAGGTATCATCTTATGACAAAAACAATTGCAATCAATGCAGGAAGCTCAAGCTTGAAATGGCAACTTTATCAAATGCCTGAGGAAAAAGTTTTGGCTAAAGGCTTGATTGAACGTATTGGATTGAAAGATTCCATTTCAACAGTAAAATTTGACGGTCGTTCGGAGCAACAAATTCTTGATATTGAAGACCACACACAAGCCGTTAAAATTTTATTGGATGACTTGATTCGTTTTGACATTATCAAAGGGTACGACGAAATTACAGGTGTCGGCCACCGCGTCGTTGCAGGTGGTGAATATTTCAAGGAATCAACAGTTGTTGAGGGAGACGTGTTAGAAAAAGTTGAGGAATTGGGACTCTTGGCTCCTCTTCACAATCCAGCTAACGCAGCTGGAATTCGCGCATTTAAGGAATTGCTGCCAGATATTACCAGTGTTGTCGTATTTGATACCTCATTCCACACAAGCATGCCAGAGAAGGCTTATCGCTACCCTCTACCAACTAAATACTACACAGACAACAAGGTTCGTAAATATGGTGCCCACGGGACAAGCCACCAGTTTGTCGCAGGAGAAGCAGCGAAACTTTTGGGCCGCCCTCTAGAAGACTTGAAATTGATTACCTGCCATATTGGTAACGGGGCTTCTATCACAGCTGTTAAGGGAGGGAAGTCTGTGGATACTTCTATGGGATTCACACCACTTGGAGGTGTGATGATGGGAACTCGTACAGGAGATATTGACCCTGCTATCATCCCTTATCTCATGCAATATACAGAGGATTTTAATACCCCAGAAGATATTAGTCGCGTTCTCAATCGTGAATCAGGGCTCATGGGAGTTTCTGGTCAGTCAAGCGATATGCGTGATGTGATTGCTGCCATGGAAGCAGGAGACCATGATGCGACTTTGGCTTATGAAATGTATGTTGATCGTATCCAAAAACATATCGGTCAATACCTTGCAGTCCTAAATGGAGCAGATGCGATTATCTTCACAGCAGGTATCGGTGAAAATGCAGCTTTGGTTCGTGAGGATGTCATTTCAGGTATCTCTTGGTTTGGTTGTGATGTGGATCCAGAAAAGAACGTCTTTGGCGTAACGGGAGACATCTCAACTGACGCAGCGAAAATCCGTGTCTTGGTTATTCCAACAGATGAAGAATTGGTGATTGCACGCGATGTTGAGCGCTTGAAAAAATAAGTAAATACACGTAAAATTTGATTGTAAAAAGAAGTTGGGAAAGAGATTTTCCAGCTTTTTTTATGTAGAAAATGTCTAAAACCTTGCTGTTATTGGCTTTTTCAAAAAATATGGTATAATAGTAGTAATTTAATAGATGGAGTTGAGTTTTGAAGAAAAGCTTTCGTGTAAAAAGAGAGAAAGATTTTAAGGCGATTTTCAAGGATGGAACAAGTTTTGCCAATCGAAAATTTGTTGTCTACCAATTGGAAAACCAGCAAAACCATTTTCGAGTAGGACTGTCCGTCAGCAAAAAGCTGGGGAATGCAGTTACCAGAAATCAAATTAAGAGACGAATCCGACATATCATACAAAATGCCAAGGGGAGTCTGGTAGATCATGTCGATTTTGTTGTGATTGCTCGAAAAGGGGTGGAAACCTTGGAATATGCAGAGATGGAGAAAAACCTACTCCACGTATTAAAGTTATCAAAGATTTACCAGGAAGGAAATGGGAGTGAAAAAGAAACTACAGTTGACTAGTTTGTTGGGCTTGTCCTTGTTTATCATGACAGCCTGTGCAACAAATGGTACAGCCAGCAATATAACAGCAGATTCGACAGACTTTTGGAGCAAATTCGTCTATTTTTTTGCTGAAATTATCCGCTTTTTGTCCTTTGACATTAGTATCGGAGTGGGGATTATCCTCTTCACAATCTTGATTCGGACGATTTTATTGCCTGTCTTTCAGACGCAGATGGTTGCCTCTAGAAAAATGCAAGAGGCTCAACCACGCATCAAGGCTTTGCGAGAGCAATACCCGGGTCGTGATATGGAAAGTAGAACCAAGCTAGACCAGGAGATGCGTAAGGTTTATAAAGAGTTAGGGATCAAACATTCCTCCTCTCTCTGGCCGATTTTAATACAAATGCCGGTTCTCTTGGCGCTCTTTCAAGCCTTGAGTCGAGTAGACTTTTTGAAAACAGGTCACTTTTTATGGATTAATTTGGGAGGAGTAGATACAAGTTTTGTCCTTCCAATTTTGGCGGCAGTCTTTACCTTCTTGAGTAGCTGGTTATCGAATAAAGCTTTGTCTGAAAAAAGTGGAGCTACGACAGGGATGATGTATGGTATGCCTGTATTGATCTTTGTTTTTGCCATCTCCGCCCCAAGTGGTGTAGCCTTGTACTGGGCCGTATCCAATGCTTACCAAGTTCTGCAAACCTATTTCTTGAACAATCCTTTCAAGATCATTGCTGAAAGAGAAGCGGTGGCGCAAGCAGAAAAAGATTTAGAAGGCAAGAAGAGAAGAGCTTTGAAAAAAGCACAGAAAAAGAAAAAATAAGGAGGAATCTGGTAATGGTATTATTTACAGGTTCAACGGTTGAAGAAGCAATCCAAAAAGGATTGAAAGAATTAGACATTCCAAGAATGAAGGCCCACATCAAGGTTGTTTCGAAAGAGAAAAAAGGATTCTTAGGCTTGTTTGGTAAGAAGCCAGCTCAAGTTGATATCGAAGCGATTAGTGAAACGACAGTGATCAAAGCCAACCAGCAGGCCATTAAAGGGGTTCCAAAAGAAGTTAATGAAAAAAATGAACCCGTGAAAACAGTAAGTGAAGCAACTGTTGATTTGGGACATGTAGTTGAAGCGATTAAGAAGATTGAAGAAGAAGGTCAAGGTGTTTCTGAAGAGGTCAAGGCTGAAATTCTGAAAAATGAAAAGCACGCCAGCACGATTTTGGAAGAAACAGGCCATATTTCAATTTTAAATGAATTGGAACCAGAGGATACTACCGAGGAAGTGGAATCTGCTCCAGAAAAAGAAACTGAAACCCAGGAAGCAACAAGTCAATCTTTGGAAGATTTAGGCTTGAAAGTAGAACCAAGTTATGACATCGAACAGGTGGCAACTGAAGTAGCTAGCTACGTTCAAACCATTGTAGATGATATGGATGTTGAAGGGACGATTTCAAGCGACTACAATCGCCGCACTATCAATCTTCAAATTGACACCAATGAACCAGGCCGTATTATCGGTTATCATGGTAAAGTTTTGAAAGCTCTTCAGTTGTTAGCGCAAAATTATCTTTACAACCGCTATTCAAGAACCTTCTACATCACAATCAATGTCAATGATTACGTTGAGCACCGTGCAGAAGTCTTGCAAACCTACGCTCAAAAATTGGCGACTCGCGTTTTAGAAGAAGGGCGTAGCCAACAAACAGATCCAATGTCAAATAGCGAACGCAAGATAATCCATCGCATTATTTCACGCATGGATGGCGTAACGAGTTACTCTGAAGGTGACGAGCCAAATCGCTATGTTGTCGTAGATGCAGAATAAGCAAAAAATCAGGTTCATCCTGATTTTTTGCTAGGAAAGGAAAGATTCAGATATGCTGAAAGCAGTTAGAGAATACCTATCATTTGCAGGAGTCCAGTACCGTAATCCTGATAAAGCTGGCGATGAAAGAGAAAAGATGTTGGATTTGCGGCAAAAAGGTCAAGAGGCCCGAAGGGCTTTCACAGAATTGGCCAAAACCTTTCAAGCTAATCATCCAGAATGGCAACTGCAACAGACTAGTCAGTGGATGAACCAAGCGCAACGCTTGCGGCCGCATTTCTGGGCCTATCTACAGAGAGACGGACAAGTGACAGAACCTATGATGGCTCTTCGTTTGTATGGAACACCTGCTAACTTTGGGATTTCTTTGGAAGTCAGTTTCATCGAGCGCAAGAAAGACGAACAGACCTTAGACAAACAAGCCAAGGTCTTAGATCTTCCAGCGGTAGAAGGAATTTATTATCTAGTCTACTCAGATGGGGAAAGTCATATGGTGGAGGCTACTGAGGAGAATCGTCGTACTTTACGAGAGAAGCTGAGAAGTCAGGAAGTTCGTAAAGTCTTAGTCAAGTCAGATGTTTCCTTCATTGCAAATCAGTCAGTAGAAGCGATATTGGAGAAGCTGGAAGATGCTTATACGCACTTGCTCCCGTACTATGAAGTGACGAGAGGATAGACAAATCAAATGTGTTAGATGAACGCAAATTGTTTTATTGCTATTCTATGCATTTTTTCATATAATAGTAAAATAGGATGTGTGATTTATTAATCACCTCAAAGAGAAAGGAAATTCTATGTCAAATCTATCTGTTAATGCAATTCGTTTTCTAGGTATTGACGCCATCAACAAAGCAAACTCAGGTCACCCAGGGGTGGTTATGGGGGCTGCTCCTATGGCCTATAGCCTCTTTACAAAGCAACTTCGTATCAATCCAGCTCAACCAAACTGGATCAACCGCGATCGCTTTATTCTTTCAGCAGGACACGGCTCTATGCTTCTTTATGCCCTTCTTCACCTTTCTGGTTTTGAAGATGTTAACATGGATGAAGTCAAGAACTTCCGCCAATGGGGTTCAAAAACACCAGGTCACCCAGAATTTGGGCATACTGCAGGGGTTGACGCTACAACTGGTCCTCTAGGGCAAGGGATTTCTACTGCTACTGGTTTTGCCCAAGCAGAACGTTTCCTTGCAGCGAAGTATAACCGCGAAGGCTATAATATCTTTGACCACTATACTTATGTGATCTGTGGAGATGGAGATTTGATGGAAGGTGTCTCAAGTGAGGCAGCTTCATACGCAGGCTTGCAAAAACTTGATAAGTTGGTGGTTCTTTATGATTCAAATGACATCAACTTGGATGGTGAGACAAAAGATTCCTTTACAGAAAGTGTTCGTGACCGTTACAATGCTTACGGTTGGCATACAGCCTTGGTTGAAGATGGAACAGACTTGGAAGCAATCCATGCGGCTATTGAAGCAGCTAAAGCTTCAGGAAAACCATCTTTGATTGAAGTCAAGACTGTGATTGGATACGGCTCTCCAAACAAACAAGGAACTAATGCCGTACACGGTGCTCCTCTTGGAGCAGATGAAACTGCAGCAACTCGACAAGCCCTCGGTTGGGACTATGAACCATTTGAAATCCCAGCTGAAGTATATGCTGATTTCAAGGAAAATGTTGCAGACCGTGGCGCATCAGCTTATCAAGATTGGACTAAATTAGTTGCAGATTATAAAGAAGCGCATCCAGAACTGGCTGCAGAAGTAGAAGCCATCATCGACGGACGTGATCCAGTTGAAGTGACTCCAGCAGACTTCCCAGCCTTAGAAAATGGCTTCTCTCAAGCAACTCGTAATTCAAGTCAAGATGCTTTGAACGTTGTAGCCGCTAAATTGCCAACTTTCTTAGGTGGTTCAGCTGACCTTGCTCACTCAAACATGACTTACATCAAAACGGATGGACTTCAAGATGATGCTAATCGCTTGAACCGCAATATTCAGTTTGGTGTTCGTGAATTTGCAATGGGAACGATCTTGAACGGGATGGCCCTTCATGGTGGACTTCGTGTATACGGTGGTACTTTCTTCGTCTTCTCTGACTATGTGAAAGCAGCTGTCCGCTTGTCAGCCTTGCAAGGACTTCCTGTGACTTATGTCTTTACCCACGATTCGATTGCAGTTGGTGAAGATGGTCCAACGCACGAACCAGTTGAACACTTAGCAGGTCTCCGTGCTATGCCAAATCTCAATGTTTTCCGCCCAGCAGATGCGCGTGAAACTCAAGCAGCTTGGTACCTTGCAGTGACAAGCGAAAAAACACCAACTGCCCTTGTCTTGACCCGTCAAAACTTGACTGTCGAAGAGGGAACAGACTTCGATAAGGTTGCTAAAGGTGCCTATGTCGTCTATGAAAATGCAGCAGACTTTGATACGATCTTGATTGCAACAGGTTCAGAGGTGAATTTTGCGGTCGCAGCTGCCAAAGAATTGGCTAGCCAAGGCGCAAAAGTCCGTGTAGTCAGCATGCCATCAACAGATGTCTTTGACGCACAAGATGCTGCTTACAAGGAAGAAATCCTTCCAAATGCAGTTCGCCGTCGTGTTGCAGTCGAAATGGGTGCAACTCAAAACTGGTACAAATATGTTGGTCTTGATGGTGCCGTTCTCGGTATTGATACCTTCGGAGCATCTGCTCCAGCACCAAAAGTATTGGCAGAGTACGGATTTACAGTTGAAAATCTAGTCAAAGTCGTTCAAAATTTGAAATAATCACAAAAATCAGAGTGAAAACTCTGATTTTTTATAACCATAAAAACAAGGCACAATCTTGTAAAAGTAGCTGAAATTTGATATAGTAGTCCTATGTAAAATACAAAGGAGAAAATACTATGGAAAATATCAGTCCAAATTTAACATTTTTGATCATGCTTGTAGGTATGTTTGCCTTGATGTTCTTTATGCAACGTTCTCAAAAGAAACAAGCACAAAGGCGTATGGAAAGCTTGAACAAGCTTCAAAAAGGATATGAAGTCATTACAATTGGTGGGCTTTACGGAACAGTGGATGAAGTAGATACTGAGAAAGGTACAATCGTACTGGATGTAGATGGCGTTTATTTGACTTTTGAATTGGCTGCAATTAAGACTGTTTTGCCACTCAAAGAAGCTGTGACACCAGAAGGAACAGTTGTTGACGAAGGCGGAGCAATCGAAGAATAAAACGGGACCTGTCACTCCCGTTTTTCTATGAGACGAGAGGAAAAGGGATGAAAAAAATAGTATTTGTTTGCCTAGGAAATATTTGCCGAAGTCCCATGGCAGAGTTTGTGATGAAATCCATGACGAGCGATTACCACGTCGAAAGCCGGGCAACGTCATCATGGGAACATGGCAATCCGATTCATAAGGGAACGCAAGGAATTTTCCAGCAATATCAGATCCCGTATGACAAAGATAAAACATCGCTTCAGATTGGCAGGGAAGACTTTGAATCGTTTGATTACATTATCGGTATGGATGCTTCAAACCTTTCAGATCTGCGTCACATGTGTCCTCAGGAACTACAGTACAAGATCTACTCTTTTGCGGCTGAAAATGTCCCAGATCCTTGGTATACAGGAGATTTTGAGGAAACCTATGCTCGTATCACAAGTGGATGTCAAAGCTGGCTAGATCGATTAGAAAAAGAGAGTAACAATGGAAAAGCTTAAACAATTTTATGAGAAGTGTAGAGTTTACCTAACTCGCACTAGGTTAGAGCTCGTTGCAGTAGTTGTAATGGTACTCTGTGCTCTTTCGGTATTTCTGCTAAATACACCTAAAAAGGGTGTCCTGACACTTGATGGTGGAGCTCTTGTTTATGACGGCACCTTGGTACGAGGGAAAATGAATGGTCAAGGAACCCTGACCTTTGAAAATGGAGACCAATATACAGGTGATTTCAATAATGGAGTCTTTAATGGAAAAGGAACTTTCCAATCAAAAGATGGCTGGAAATATGAGGGTGATTTTGTAAACGGTCAGGCTGAAGGTCAAGGGAAGTTGATGACAGAGCAAGAGGTTGTTTATGAAGGAAACTTTAAACAAGGCGTTTTTCAGCAAAAACAGTAGTCTCCAAGTTAGGAGACTATTTTCAAAACCAAAAAAGAAAACGCTTACTTGCCTTGAATTCGATAACTAACTATCAACTAGAAAAACTTTGTGAAATAAAAAAATTTTTTCCATAATTTCACAATCGTCCAGACAAAACTCTATTGTATAGGGATATTGAGAAAAAAATCACAATCTCAGAAAAATTCTTTGTGAAATACTTATGAAACTGTTTACAAAGCATAAAAAAAGAGTTATAATAAACTTGTGAAAAAATTAACAAAGGATAAAATCCTTAAAGGCTATGGAGGATAATATGGCTGATAAAAAAACAGTAACCCCAGAGGAAAAACAACTTGCTGCTGAAAAGCATGTCGATGGTCTCGTGAAAAAAGCCTTGGTTGCGCTTGATGAAATGCGCAAATTGAACCAAGAACAAGTTGACTATATCGTGGCAAAAGCTTCGGTTGCCGCACTTGACGCGCACGGTATTCTTGCACAACATGCAGTTGAAGAAACTGGTCGTGGAGTATTTGAAGACAAGGCGACAAAAAATCTATTTGCCTGCGAGCACGTAGTGAACAATATGCGTGGAGTTAAGACAGTTGGAGTTATTGAAGATGATCCAATTACAGGTTTGACAAAGATTGCGGAGCCTGTAGGGGTAATCTGTGGTGTCACTCCGACAACAAACCCAACTTCAACAGCGATTTTCAAATCACTCATTGCTTTGAAGACACGCAATCCAATCGTTTTTGCTTTTCATCCATCAGCTCAAGAATCATCAGCACACGCAGCACAAATCGTTCGCGATGCAGCGATTGCAGCTGGTGCTCCTGAAAACTGTGTGCAATGGATTACAAAACCATCTATGGAAGCAACTGGAGCGCTTATGAACCACGAAGGTGTTGCGACTATCCTCGCAACTGGTGGGAATGCTATGGTTAAAGCTGCATACTCATGTGGAAAACCAGCTCTTGGGGTAGGTGCCGGAAACGTTCCTGCCTATGTAGAAAAATCTGCTGACCTTCGTCAAGCTGCTCATGACATCGTTATGTCTAAATCATTTGATAATGGGATGGTCTGTGCATCAGAACAAGCGGTTGTCATTGATAAAGAAGTGTATGACGAATTTGTAGAAGAATTCAAATCATATCACACTTACTTTGTAAACAAGAAAGAAAAAGCGCTTCTTGAAGAATTCTGTTTCGGAGTGAAAGCAAACAGCAAAAACTGTGCTGGTGCTAAACTAAACGCAAACATCGTTGGTAAACCAGCAGCATGGATTGCAGAACAAGCAGGATTTAGTGTTCCAGAAGGAACAAACATCTTGGCTGCGGAATGTGCAGAAGTAGGACCGAAAGAACCATTGACTCGTGAAAAATTGTCACCAGTTATCGCTGTCCTAAAAGCTGAAGATACAGAAGACGGTCTTACAAAAGCTCGTCAAATGGTTGAGTTTAACGGACTTGGTCACTCAGCAGCCATCCATACAAAAGACGAAGCTCTCGCTAAACGCTTTGGTACAGAAATCAAAGCAATGCGTATTATCTGGAACTCTCCATCTACTTTCGGTGGTATCGGTGACGTATACAATGCCTTCATTCCATCATTGACACTTGGATGTGGTTCATATGGACACAACTCAGTCGGTGATAACGTAAGTGCGATCAACCTTCTAAACATCAAGAAAGTAGGGAAACGTAGAAATAATATGCAATGGTTTAAAGTTCCTTCAAAAATTTACTTCGAACGCAATTCTATCCAATACCTTCAAACATGTGAAGATATTGAACGCGTTATGATTGTTACAGACAAATCTATCGAAAAACTTGGCTTTGTTCAACGTGTTATCGATCAATTGAACGCACGTAGCAACCGTGTAACTATCCAAGTCTTCTCAGATGTTGAACCAGATCCAGACATCACAACTGTAGAACGTGGTGCTGAAGTGATGAAAGCATTTGAACCAGATACAATCATCGCTCTTGGTGGTGGTTCTCCAATGGACGCGGCCAAAGTAATGTGGCTCTTCTACGAACAACCAGAAATCGACTTCCGTGACTTGGTTCAAAAATTCATGGACATCCGTAAACGTGCCTTCCGCTTCCCATCACTTGGTAAGAAAGCGAAGTACATCGGTATCCCAACAACTTCAGGTACAGGTTCAGAAGTAACACCATTTGCCGTTATCTCTGATAAGAAAAACAACCGCAAATACCCATTGGCTGACTACTCATTGACACCAACTATTGCGATTGTTGACCCTGCTTTGGTTGAATCAGTTCCAGACTTCATCGCAGCTGACACTGGTATGGACGTCTTGACTCACGCTACTGAAGCCTACACTTCAAACTTTGCTAACGACTACACAGACGGTATTGCGCTTCAAACAATCAAACTTGTCTTTGAATGGTTGGAAAAATCTGTTAAGACAGCTGACCCAGAAGCACGTGAAAAAATGCATAATGCGTCTACAATGGCTGGTATGGCCTTCGCCAATGCCTTCCTTGGTATGAGCCACTCAATGGCCCACAAGATCGGTGGTGTTCACCATACTGTTCACGGACGTACAAACGCTATCTTGCTTCCATACGTTATCCGTTACAACGGAACTCGTCCATCTAAGACAACTACATGGCCTAAATACAACTACTGGAAAGCTGATGAGAAATTCCAAGACATCGCGAAAATGCTTGGCTTGCCTCACTCAACTCCAGAAGAAGCAGTTGAAGCATACGCTAAAGCAGTTTACGAACTTGGTGTTGCAGTAGGTATCAAGATGAACTTCAAGGATCAAGGAATTGATGAAAAAGCTTGGAAAGACAGCTTGCATGAAATTGCCTTGCTTGCTTATGAAGACCAATGTTCACCTGCTAACCCTCGCTTGCCAATGGTAGCTGACATGGAAGAAATCATGGCAGATGCTTACTATGGTTATGCAGAACGTCCAGGACGTCGTAAATAATCGTTTATCAGCCTAGAGACAGGAGTGATCCTGTCTCTTTTTTGTAAACTCTGAAAGAGTTGAAATTGTAGTTTCACCTTGATAATGAAGAGAATATGCAGATATTATAAAAGATTCTAGAGATATGCTTTGGAAATAAAAGAATGGATGAATAAAAAGGGGGAGAAAAAGTAGAAAAGCAGGAGAGAAAATCAACGCCCGTACTTGCAATTAAACTCAAATAGTTATATAATAGGTTTGTTGAAAGGTGATTTGTAGTGATTCAAGTTACTCTTTTCACAATAAAATTTTCATGATTTTCATAAGGAGGAAATCACTAATGGTAGTTAAAGTTGGTATTAACGGTTTCGGACGTATCGGTCGTCTTGCTTTCCGCCGTATCCAAAACGTAGAAGGTGTTGAAGTTACTCGCATCAACGACCTTACAGATCCAGTTATGCTTGCACACTTGTTGAAATACGACACAACTCAAGGTCGTTTCGACGGTACTGTAGAAGTTAAAGAAGGTGGATTCGAAGTTAACGGTAAATTCGTTAAAGTTTCTGCTGAACGTGATCCAGAACAAATCGACTGGGCTACTGACGGTGTAGAAATTGTTCTTGAAGCAACTGGTTTCTTCGCTAAGAAAGATGCAGCTGAAAAACACCTTAAAGGTGGAGCTAAGAAAGTTGTTATCACTGCTCCTGGTGGAAACGATGTTAAAACAATCGTATTCAACACTAACCACGACGTTCTTGACGGTACTGAAACAGTTATCTCAGGTGCTTCATGTACTACAAACTGCTTGGCTCCAATGGCTAAAGCTCTTCAAGACAACTTCGGTGTTGTAGAAGGATTGATGACTACTATCCACGCTTACACTGGTGACCAAATGATCCTTGACGGACCACACCGTGGTGGTGACCTTCGCCGTGCTCGCGCTGGTGCTGCAAACATCGTTCCTAACTCAACTGGTGCTGCTAAAGCTATCGGTCTTGTAATCCCAGAATTGAACGGTAAACTTGACGGATCTGCACAACGTGTTCCAACTCCAACTGGATCAGTTACTGAATTGGTAGCAGTTCTTGAAAAGAACGTTACTGTTGATGAAGTGAACGCAGCTATGAAAGCAGCTTCAAACGAATCATACGGTTACACAGAAGATCCAATCGTATCTTCAGATATCGTAGGTATGTCTTACGGTTCATTGTTTGACGCAACTCAAACTAAAGTTCTTGACGTTGACGGTAAACAATTGGTTAAAGTTGTATCATGGTACGACAACGAAATGTCATACACTGCACAACTTGTACGTACTCTTGAATACTTTGCAAAAATCGCTAAATAATTCTTGAGTCGATAAAAGCAAGGCCTTCTGGTCTTGTTTTTTTGTATAGAAAAATGGATGATAGTGTCATCCATTTAGTTTTAATTCTATTTCGAAAGTATCCGAGAGGGCAGTGAAACTTAATTGTTCTAAGGTGAGTGGATGAGTAAAGGAAAGTCGGAAGGCATGGAGCATGAGCCTGCTTACTTTTGAACTAGAGTTATAGAGAGGATCGCCCAGAATAGGGTGTTTATGGTGAGAGAGGTGAACACGGATTTGATGCGTTCGACCGGTCTTTAGTTTGCAACGGACAAGGGTAGTCTGATTTGGAAATTGCTTTAGTCGGCTTACCTGAGTTTCGGCATGTTGCCCATTTTTGGGATCTACCACTCGTTTTCTGCGATCGTGTCGATCACGACCAATTTTATCTCGGAAGATAAGTTCTTTATTCCCTACTTGCCCCTCTACTAGTGCCCAGTACTCACGAGCGATTTTCTTTTTCTCCAACAAACGATTGAGAATAGGTAGGATAAAAGGATTTTTAGCAAAAAGCACTAAACCGCTTGTTTCCATATCCAGGCGATGAACGACATAGCAGGTTTGGCGAACGTATGCGCTGACATGGTTGAGAAGGGCAATTTCATCAGGTTGATTTCCGTGAGTTTTCATTTCCTCTGGCTTGTTGACGATAATGAGATGTTGGTCTTGATAAACCTCTTGAACGAGGTCTGAATTGCCCCAAAGGATTTCTTTTGGGGGATAATCTTCCTCGTCAAAAGTCAACTGGCAAATGTCACCTGGCTTGACCATCTCGTTCCAGTGAACTTCTTTGTGGTTCATTAAGATGTTCTTCTTGATTCTCAAAAAATGACGGATTTTTCTAGGGATAAGGAGTTGTTCCTCTAGAAATTGTTTGACCGTCATTTGAGGCAAGGATTCGGGTAATGTAAATGTGAATTGCATACAGATATTGTAACAAAAAAAGCCCTATTTGGATAGGGAGTAGCTAAATTCTTGAGTTCCTATGGTGAAGATGATAAAATAAACGCATGAAATTAGATAAATTATTTGAGAAGTTTCTTTCTCTCTTTAAAAAAGAAACAAATGAATCAGCGGAGTCTGATTCGACTAGCATGCGTCGTTCACGGAGCGATAGAAAAAAATTAGGCCATGTAGGTCCGATTCGGAAATTCTGGCGTCGTTATCATCTGACAAAAATCGTCATCATTTTAGGATTAAGTGCAGGTTTGCTAGTAGGAACCTACCTATTTGCGATAGCCAAGTCTACCAATGTCAATGATTTGCAGAATGCTTTGAAAACACGAACTCTGATTTTTGACCGCGAAGAAAAAGAAGCAGGAGCCCTATCAGGTCAAAAGGGAACCTATGTTGAACTGATAGATATCAGTAAAGACTTGCAAAATGCTGTCGTCGCGACAGAGGACCGTTCCTTTTATAAAAATGATGGGATTAACTACGGTCGTTTCTTTCTAGCCATCCTTACAGCAGGTCGTTCTGGAGGGGGATCCACCATCACTCAACAGTTGGCAAAAAATGCTTATCTTTCTCAGGATCAGACCGTTGAACGGAAGGCCAAGGAGTTTTTCCTTGCCTTAGAGTTGACCAAGAAATACAGCAAGGAGCAAATCCTTACTATGTACCTCAATAACGCCTACTTTGGAAATGGGGTATGGGGTGTTGAAGATGCAAGTAAGAAATATTTCGGTGTATCGGCTTCACAACTAACGCTTGATCAGGCGGCCACTCTAGCAGGGATGCTCAAGGGACCAGAATTGTATAATCCATTAAATTCTGTTGAGACTTCGACCAACCGTAGGGATACTGTTTTGCAAAATATGGTTGCAGCGGGCTATATTGATAAAAATCAAGAAACCGAAGCGGCTGGAGTAGATATGGCTTCTCAACTGCAAGATAAGTATGAAGGCAAGGTTTCAGATTATCGTTACCCGTCCTATTTTGATGCAGTTGTCAACGAAGCAGTTTCCAAGTACAATCTTACAGAAGAAGAGATTGTCAACAACGGCTACCGAATCTACACAGAGCTTGACCAAAACTACCAAGCAAACATGCAGGTTATTTACGAAAACACTTCGCTATTTCCAACAGCAGAAGACGGAACACATGCCGAATCAGGTAGTGTCGCTCTAGAACCCAAGACTGGTGGAGTGCGTGGAGTTGTTGGTCGTGTAGCTGGTGATGACAAACCAGGTTTCCGTAATTTTAACTATGCCACTCAGTCTAAGCGTAGCCCAGGCTCAACCATTAAACCTTTAGTCGTTTATACACCCGCAGTAGAAGCAGGATGGGCCTTGAATAAGCAACTGGATAATCATACGATGCAGTACAACAGTTATCAAGTAGACAACTATGCGGGTATTAAGACATCTCCAGAAGTACCTATGTATCAGGCCTTGGCGGAATCACTCAACCTGCCAGCTGTTGCGACTGTAAATGAATTAGGTATTGACAAAGCTTTTGACGCTGGGGAGAGATTTGGTTTGAATATGGAAAAAGTTGACCGAGTTCTTGGAGTTGCCCTTGGTGGAGGTGTGGAGACGAATCCTCTCCAGATGGCGCAAGCCTATGCAGCCTTTGCTAATGGGGGTTTAATGCCTGAAGCACATTTCATCACTCGTATTGAAAATGCCAGCGGTCAGGTCATCAAGAGTCATAAAAACTCCCAAAAACGAGTGATTGATAAGTCGGTAGCTGATAAAATGACCAGTATGATGCTAGGAACATTTACCAATGGTACAGGAATTAGTTCATCACCAGCGGATTACGTTATGGCTGGTAAAACAGGTACGACTGAAGCTGTTTTCAATCCAGAATATACCAGTGACCAGTGGGTGATTGGTTATACTCCGGATGTGGTCATCAGCCACTGGCTCGGCTTCCCAACAACAGATGAGAATCATTATTTAGCAGGTTCGACCTCAAATGGAGCAGCCCATGTCTTTAGAAGTATGGCTAATACCATTTTGCCATACACTCCAGGTAGTACTTTTACAGTTGAGAATGCTTATAAACAAAATGGGATTGAACCAGAAAATACGAAAAAGCAAGTTGTTGAAAATGAGACAAACCAGTCTGAAGACCCGATAGGAGATATTCGTAGTCGTGCACAAAATCTTGTAGATGAAGCAGGACGTGCGATTTCAGAAGCTAAAATAAAAGAAAAAGCCCAGACAATATGGGACTCAATCCTTAATCTATTTCGTTAAGAGGCTTGTCAAAGCCTAGGTTTCTTGTTATAATAGATAAGATGGAGGCGTTATGGCACTAAAAAAAGCAAGCCTAGCTTGTGCAGTTTGTGGTTCAAGGAATTACTCAATCAAAATTAGTGGGAACCCCAAGCCAACACGACTAGAAGTAAATAAATTTTGTAGACATTGTGGAAAATATACGACACATAGAGAAACGAGATAGGAGAGAACGATGGGTTTTATTAAGGATATTTTTAAACTTCTTAAAGAAACAACTTGGCCAACTCGCAAAGAAAGCTGGAGAGATTTTCGCTCTATTATGGAATATACAGCCTTCTTTGTGGTCATCATTTACATTTTTGACCAGTTGATTGTTTCAGGTTTGATTCGATTTATTAACATTTTTTAGAAGAAAAGTGGAAAACTTCTGCTAGCTTTCTTCTATATATGTATGAAAGGAAATATCATGGATAGTTTTGACAAGGGATGGTTTGTTCTACAAACTTATTCTGGCTATGAAAATAAGGTAAAAGAAAATCTATTGCAACGTGCGCAAACATATAACATGTTGGATAATATTCTTCGCGTTGAGATTCCAACACAAACCGTGCAAGTTGAGAAAAATGGAAAGAAAAAGGAAATTGAAGAGAATCGCTTTCCAGGTTATGTCCTTGTAGAAATGGTCATGACCGATGAAGCATGGTTCGTCGTTCGAAACACACCTAACGTAACAGGATTCGTCGGCTCACACGGGAACAGATCAAAACCAACTCCACTATTGGAACAAGAAATTCGTGATATTCTGGTTTCAATGGGACAAACTGTTCAAGAATTTGATATTGACGTTGAAGTTGGCCAGACAGTCCGCATCATTGATGGTGCTTTTGCAGACTACACAGGTAAAATTACTGAAATTGATAACAACAAAGTTAAGATGATTATCTCTATGTTTGGTAATGACACGATTGCAGAAGTGAATCTCAACCAAATTGCAGAATTATAACCCCAGAGAGGCTTTGCCTCTCTTTTTATGTGCTGTTGAGGGAGGAAGAAGTATAAAACAGAGGAAGTAGACCCATGGACTCGCGCATTTTGTTAAACTAAATGCAGAAAGGAGAGGTCTATGAATCTAAAAGACTTATATGAAGAAAGTAAGGGAATCGTCCATAAGTGTCGCAAAGATTATCATTTGCATTTGTGGGAGAAAGAGGACTGGGACCAGGAGGGCATGATGTGCCTCTATGAGCTGGTCAGTCGCAATCCAGAGTTATTAGAGGGCGAGCGCCATCGACTTTATGTCTGCTTTAAAACAAAGTTTAGAAATCGTATCCTAGATTACATCCGTAAACAGGAAAGCCACAAGCGCCGTTTTGACAAAGAGCCCTATGAAGAGGTGAGTGAGATTAGCCATCGTCTAGGAGAAAAAGGACTCAGGCTGGACGATTATTATCTCTTTCACGAACTTCTAAAGAATTACAAATCAAAGCAGAGTATGGAAAAACAAGAATTAATAGATCGTCTAATGGGAGGAGAAGTCTTTAGAGGACGTAAAGCTCTTCTGAGAGAACTTTCCCTAATCTTTTCAGAATTTCGATAAAGAGGAAAAAAAGTCCTTGACAAAGGTAAAAAAGTAGGTATAATAGAAAGAGTTGAAAAAGATCGGAAGA
>CABTWF010000017.1:0-34958 GCA_902488495.1 uncultured Streptococcus sp.
AGTACAATACGCTTCTTTTTACATGATACGTTTTGTCCTCGGTAGGATATTTACGAGTCGAGCTCCCCTACTGTCTTAGGCAGTTTTTTCAAACCGTATATAAGTATAGCATAGACAAAAAAAGAATGCAAGATTTTTGCAAACTTTTTTTAAATTTTTTTAAATCTCTACTGTTAAAACTTTGCCTTGCTTAACTACCTGTTCTCCAGCGATATAAACATCATCAACATCACTGGATTTGACTGCATAAACGAGGTGAGAGAGCATATTTTCCTGAGGTTGGAGATGGATTTTTCCTTGTGGTTGAATCACGAGAAAATCTGCCTGCTTGCCAACTTCTAGGCTTCCTATCTGCTTTTCCATTGCTAGAACCTTAGCCCCTTCGATTGTCAGTGCCTTAAGGGCTGTTTCGATAGGAAATTGGCTGGCATCTCCACTTTTCATCTTTTGAAGAAGGGCTACTGTCCGTCCTTCCTCGAACATATCTAGATTATTATTGGAAGCAACCGAGTCTGTCGCAATCCCCACTGCTACTCCTGCTTTTTGCAGTTGGATGATGGGAGCGATCCCTGAGGCCAATTTAAGATTACTGATAGGATTATGGGCGATAGCCACATGAGAAGTTGCCAAGCGTTCAATTTCTCTCTCGTTTAATTCGACCCCATGAGCAAAGACAGACGGATGATCTAAGTAACCTAGTTCTTCTAGAAAGGCGAGAGAGCGTTTGCCGTATCGTTTCAGGATAATTCCTGATTCCTCCTTGGTCTCCGCCACATGAATATGGATAGGAATGTCCAGCTCTTTTGCCATATCTAAGCTCGCTTCCAGCAAGTCTCTACTACAGCTATATGGAGAATGAGGAGCTACCATAACCTTGAAATTTGGGTTTTCATATTCTAAGATTTCCTCTATGATGGCACGTGTTCTGCTTATGGTCTCAGCAGTTGTTTCTGCCTCTGAAGAAAAGAGGGTCGGTGAGAAATAACAACGCATCTTAGATGCCTTGACTGCCTGATAAATTTGCTCAATATCCACACCATTGGGATTATACATATCGTTGAAGGTTGTTGTCCCTGACTGGAGCATCTCTGTCAGAGCTTCTTTGACTGCCTTGGTAGTCATATCGGGAGTAAATCCTGCTTCTGCTGGCCAAATATAGTCATTGAGCCATTCATGGAGATTACTATCATCCCGGATCCCTCGCAAACCTGTCATAGCAGAATGGGTGTGGCAATTGACCAAACCAGGCATGATCCAGGCTCCCTGATAGTCTATAATCTGCTCAGCTTGCTCTAAAATCTCTGGCTCCTCTTGGCCGACATAGACGATTTGAGAGTCCTTAACAGCTAAGATACCATCCAAATAAACATGGAAATCTTGATCACAAGTCACGATATTTACATGCTGATAGACTTTCATTGTTTTCTCCTTCTAAGACCCTGATTTTTCTAGCTATTGTAACAAAAAAGTCACCCGAAGGCAACTTTTTTTGTCCATAAGATTTCAAAATAGAAAGGATTATTCAGAGCTAAAAGCTGCAGCTTTCTGCATTTGGTAATACTTGCCCTTTCTAGTCATGAGATCATGATGGTTACCATGCTCCACAATGTCACCATCTACCAAGACAAGAATCAAATCCGCATCCTGAATAGTTGACAAACGGTGAGCAATGATAAAGCTTGTGCGCTCCTTCATGAGTTTGGCAAAGGCATCCTGAACCAGCAGTTCTGTCCGTGTATCGATGGAAGAAGTCGCCTCGTCTAAGATAAGAATCTTTGGGATAGCTAGAAAGACTCGAGCGATGGTCAAGAGCTGGGCTTGACCGACAGAGAGAGATTCTCCTGCATTTTCCAACTTGGTATCGTACCCCTGTGGCAACTGTTGGATGAAAAAGTCTGCGTTGGCTGCTTTGGCAGCAGCAATCACTTGCTCCCGACTGGCATCAGGGTTTCCAAAGGCAATATTGTCATGAATGGTTCCTTGCTTGAGCCAGGTTTCTTGGAGCACCATGCCAAACTGCTGTCTCAATGACGCTCGGGTATAATCATAAATGGATTGCCCATCTAACAAGATATCTCCCGAGTTAATAGGATAAAAACGCATGAGGAGATTGATGAGAGTTGACTTACCAGCACCTGTCGGACCAACGATGGCCACCTTGCTACCAGCTGGGATATCGATAGACAAATCCTTAATCAAGATCCTTTCAGGATTGTATCCAAAAGAAACATGCTTAAAGGAAATGGCTCCCTTAACTTGGTCACTGGTCAAGACTTCCTTACCTGTTTCAGCCACCTCTGGACTTTCTAAGACAGCATAGACGCGCTCTGCGCAAGCGAGAGCACTTTGCAACTCAGCTAGCACTGAAGAAATATCGTTAAAGGGCTTGGTATACTGCTGAACATAGTTCAAAAAAGTTACTAAACGCCCAATGGTCAAGGTTGAACCCATCATGATACGATAAGCTCCTACTCCAGCTAGAAGAGCATAAATGAGCGCATTGACAAAGCGAGTCGAAGGATTAACCGTTGAGGAATAAAAGATAGCTGACTGAGAATAGCTTGCGTAGTTGGCATTCGCCTCGTGCAGTCTTTGGATAAACTCTGTCTGAGCATTGAAGGACTGGATAATGGTCTGCTGGCTAAGCGACTCTTCAATCAACTGAGTCTGAATTCCTCTCGTCTCTGTTTGCTTCTGGAAGAGATGATAGGAGCGTTTGGCAATAAAGCGTGAAATCACCATGGACAGCGGCGTCAACAGCAAGACCAAGAGGGTCATGAGAAGGTGAATTTGGAGCATGGCTAGAATACTAACCAAAATCATCAAAACACCAATGAAAAATTGATTGAAAATCATGGTTAAGCCGGCTGCCAGCTGTTCTATGTCTGTGGTCACACGACTAACCATCTCTCCACTGCCCTGCCGGTCCACAAAAGCAATCGGTAAACGATGGAGCTTATGGATAATTCGCTCTCGCAAGTCTCTGGTATAAGAGAAGATTAGGCGATTATAAAGAAGAGGATTGGCCCATTGTACCAGAGTATTTCCTATGACCACCAAGATCATCTGGATAAAAATCTGCCAAAAAACTGGTGAAGAACCAGCCACTAGAACTTGGTCAATGACCTGTCCAATCAGAATAGGTAGGTAAATTGATAAGCCAACTTGGGCAATAGTTCCTAGAAAGGCTAGGAAAAGGAGGAAGGGATGGCTTGCTAAATCTATGGCCAAACGTTTGAGCGTCTGGTTTGCGGTTTGTCGTCTCATGCTAGTCCTCCTTTCCATTTTGAGATGCGTTGATTTCGCGATAGACTTGGCTAGTTTTCATCAAGTCCTCGTGCTTGCCAACAGCTAGGAGCTCACCTTTTTCCAAGAGGAGAATCTGGTCAGCCATCTGAAGTGTCGAAGTCCGTTGAGAAATCAAGATTAAGCTCGTGTTAGGTAAGTTTTCTCGAATTGCTTTCAAGAGCTTGGACTCAGTGATGGTGTCGAGGGCCGAGGTCGCATCATCTAGGATGAGAAATGGAGCTTGTCGCAAGACTGCTCGGGCAATAGATAGCCTTTGTTTTTGTCCGCCTGAGAAATTTCGCCCTCCTCCCTCAACTAGGGCATCCAAAAGTCCTTCCTTTTCACTGACAAAATCCTTAGCTTGCGCAATCTCCAAGGCCTGCCATAGTTCCTGGTCAGATACTTCTCGATTGAAACCTAGAGTCAAGTTGGAACGAATAGTTCCTTTAAAGAGTTCGACCCTTTGGGGCACGTAGGCAATCCAAGACCGCCACTGCTCCAAATTACGAGGACTACATCCATCTCGATAAAGATCAATGCTCCCCTTGTCTGCTGGATAAAGACCAAGTAAGACTTGCACCAAGCTTGATTTACCTGAACCAGTTCCTCCAATGATACCAAGGATCTGCCCTTGATTCATATCAAAGGAAATGTTTCTCAGAGAAGGCTGGGCCGCATCAGGATAGGTAAAGGTTAATTCTTTGACTTGCAAAACCCGATCACCGGTAGCTTGCTTTTCTTCTAATTCTGAAAAAATATCTTCTGGAGCTTCGGTAAAAACTTCCTCAATTCTCTTGGCTGAGATATAGGACTGGTTGAGGGAATTGATCAGCATAGCTAGCTTAACCAATTCCACCAAAATCTGTAAGAGATAGTTGATAAGGGCAATCAGGGCACCTTGACTGAGTAAACCTCCTTGAATTGAAATATAGCCCTGCCAGATGATGACGAGAAGAGTTCCATTGACAATCAGATAAGTCAGAGGTGTTAACAAACTAGACCAAAAACCCGTCTTTTCTTGCAATCTAGCATAAACTTGGTTAAGGGTTTGAAAAATCTGTAACTCTCGTTTTTCCTGACCAAAAGCACGAATAACTCGCATGCCTTGTAATTGCTGGCGCGTTTCCTGAACCAGCTGATCCGTTTTCTTTCTGAGACTGCTGTAGAGAGGATTGACCAGTCGAGAGAGACCGACAATGACAATCGTCAAAATGACAACCATAACTAAGAACCAGAAAGTCAGCTCAGCCGAGATGCGATAGGCCATAAAAATGGCTCCAAAAACGATAATAGGCGCTCTCAAAAAGAGGCGCAGGAATTGATTGATACCAGTCTGAATCTGGTAAGTATCCGAAGTCAAGCGAGTCACCAAGCTAGAAGTTGTCAAACGATCTCTGCTGTCCTTGGGTAATGAAAGAATATGACGATAAAGGTCGTCTGTCAGTTCTTTGGCAAAACCCACCGCAGCCTTAGCTGAGTAAAACTGGGCTACCAAGGCCACTAAAACGCCAATCACTGCAAAGATAAGGAGCAGGCCAATCTGCATCCAGAGATGCCCTTGATCTCTCTGGGGCAAGGATTGGTCAACAATCCCAGCAATCACCATGGGAACTAAGAGCTCAAAAACAGCTTCTAGCAACTTGAACAAGGGGGCTAAAATGGATTCTTTGATATAGGGTTTGAAGTAAGATAGTAAGTGTTTCATAGATCCCTTCTATTCTTATTCTGGAAATGAAGAAAGTGGGAAGCCCCACCCTCTCAGTTTTATTTGTTTAAGTAAGGTAATAGATAGCCATATCCTGCTTTTTCCATCTCATCCTTGGCTATAAAGCGTAAGGAAGCAGAATTGATACAGTAACGGAGGCCACCTAATTCCTGTGGTCCATCTGTAAAGACATGACCCAAGTGAGCATTTCCTGACCGAGAACGAACCTCGATTCGCTCCATTCCATGGCTCAAATCCTTGTAATAGTGAATCAATTCCTTAGAAATCGGACGACTAAAACTTGGCCAACCACAACCTGAGGCAAACTTATCCTTAGCAAAAAAGAGTGGCTCCCCTGTCGTGATATCTACATAAATCCCTTCTTCAAAAGTTTGGTCATAAGCATTACTAAACGGCGCCTCTGTAGCAGCTTCTTGCGTTACTCGGTAGGATTCTTCAGTTAGGTTTTCCTTTAACACCTCTTGACTAGGCTTTTCATAGTTAGAGGCATCAATCAATGGCTTCTCAGCATCCGTCACATCGATATGACAATAACCTGAAGGATTTTTCTTGAGATAGTCTTGATGGTAGTCTTCTGCTAAAATGTAGTGGCGAAGTTTCTCCACCTCTACTGCAATCTTTCGACCCAGTATACGCTCCTGCTCCTGCACCACTGTGTAGATAGCTGGCAAGTCTGCTTCATCCTGATAATAGATTCCCGTTCGATATTGGCGACCACGGTCATTCCCTTGTTGGTTAATAGACAAGGGATCAATAACACGGAAATAATAAAGCAAAATCTCTCTGAGTGACACTGCTTTCTCATCATAAATCACTTGAACAGTCTCTGCATGGTCTGTTTCCTTGAGCAACTGGTAATTGGTCGTTTCGACTTGCCCATTAGCGTAGCCGACACTGGTTGTCAGCACTCCAGAAATACGTGAAAAATACTCCTCTAGACCCCAAAAACAACCACCTGCTAGATAAATTTCTGCCATCTTTATTTCTCCTTTATCAAGTTTTTAACTAATACTCTTCGAAAATCTCTTCAAACCACGTCAGCTTACATCTGCAACCTCAAAACACTGTTTTGAGCTAACTTCGTCAGTTCTATCCACAACCTCAAAACACTGTTTTGTGCAGCCTGCGGCTAGCTTCCTAGTTTGCTCTTTGATTTTCATTGAGTATAAACTTCTTTTCAAAAAAAGGATAGGAAGCCCTCTAGTCAAGAGTTTCCCCATCCTATCTTCTATTCTTTAGTTTGCTTCGACACGGACACCTTGGGTATCAACCTTCAAATCATGCAGTTTGCCTTTGAAGGGTTGCTTTTCCAATTCTGCCTTAATCGCTGGCATCTTGTCATGAGAAGCCAAGACCATAACTGTTGGCCCGGCACCTGAAAGATAGGTTGCATAGGCACCATTCTCTTTGGCTACTTGCTTAATCGTCGCAAATTCACGGACCAGACTTTGACGATAACGCTCGTGGAAGAGGTCCCCCTCGATTGCTTGCCCAGCAGTCACCATATCTCCTGCTAACAAGGCTGCAACGGCCACATTGGCGATAGAACTGGCCGCAACAGCTTCCTTGTAAGACAATTTTTTAGGCAAGACACCGCGGCTGTCTCGAGTGCGCAATTCATAGTTGGGAATATAAGCTAGAAAATCACATTCTGGGAAGTCAGCCACGATTGCTGAAACGTGACCTTCAACGGAACTCGCAACAACAAGATTTCCATAGATAGCTGGAGCCACATTGTCAGGATGTCCTTCAATCTTGGTCGCCAGCTGCAATTTATCGTGGTTAGATAAGTTGAGCTTGCCCAGTTGGTTGGCCAGTTCAATCCCAGCAACGATAACCGAGCTAGAAGAACCCAAACCACGCGCCAAGGGAACATCACTGGTCATTTTCAAACGTCTCGGTTGCAAGTCAGGCGCAATTTGCAAGGCAATCTTAAGCAAGAGATTACGCTCGTCATGTGGAATCCATTTGCCAATCTGGTGTTCAATCAACCACTCATCCCGTTCTTCACAGACCTCAATTTGAAGATACTTGGTTACAGCTACACCGACCGAATCAAAACCTGGCCCGATATTGGCACTGGTTGCAGGTACAATAATCTTCATCCTATTCTCCTAACACCTTGAAGGTATTCAAGAGGTCAAATTCTGAAGCTTTGGCCAACTCAGCTGAAACATTCTCAAGTTGTGCTTTATTAATCTTATGAGTGATAATCACTACACGCGCCTTGTCACCCTCTTTGCCATCTTGGAGGATTTGCTTGAAGGAAATATCTTGAGCATTAAAGATTTCAGCCAATTTCAAGACCTGACCTTTTGAATCTGGTGCCAAGATTGAGAAATAGTAGTTTGCTTTAACATCTTCTGGATTTGCCAAGACTAGGTCACGGCTGTATTCGTTGAAGTCTTTACCAATAGTACCATCATTCAAGCGACGAACGATACGGACAATATCTGCTACAACACTTGTTGCAGTCGGTTTTTGACCCGCACCTGGTCCGTAGTACATAGATTCACCGATACCGATAGATTCTACAAAAACAGCGTTCATTACCCCATTCACACTGGCAAGTGGATGTGCTTTAGGAAGGAAGGTTGGAGTAACTTCTGCAGCAATACCTGAAGGAGTTTCCTCGATAGAACCAACCAATTTCACTACATAGCCAAGGTCTTGGGCTACAGCTACGTCTTCTGGTGTGATGTTGCGGATTCCCTTGTGGGCTACATCGTCAAAGGCAACCTTCATACCAAAAGCAAACTGGCTCAAAATCACCATCTTGTAGGCTGCGTCAATCCCATCCACGTCATTTGTAGGGTCACTTTCTGCAAATCCAAGTCTTTGAGCTTCGGCCAGAGCATCATCATAAGACCAGCCTTCTTCCACCATCTTGGTCATCATGAAGTTGGAAGTTCCATTAACGACACCAAGAACGCGTGTGATTTTGTCAGAAGCCAACGAATTTGCCAAAGTACGAAGAATTGGAATCCCACCAGCAACTGCTGCTTCGTAGTAAAGTGCTACCTTATGCTCTTTAGCGATTTCTAGCAATTCTGCACCATGGACAGCCAAAAGGTCCTTGTTAGCAGTAACAACGTGTTTCCCAGCTTCTAAGGCACGAGTGATAAAGGTCTTAGCTGGTTCGATACGCCCCATCAATTCCACTACAATAGTAATGTCCTTGTCTGATAAAATATCATCTACATTGGTCACAAAGTTAAAGTCATTTCCTGCTGCAAGCAAGCGGTTCTTTTCATCTTCATCCTTGACCAATACCTTGGCTACTTCAATCTCTGAATGAGCTGACTGAACGATTTTTTCTCCATTTTCCTTTAGTAGGAATGGCACACCACTTGCAACGGTACCAAATCCGAGTAAAGCAATTTTAACTGTCATGTTTGTCTCCTAGAAATTTTCTGATATAGCCATTATAACAGAATTTTGTGAAAATTCCTATTATAGTAAATCACTATTTCGATCTAGAAAAGAAAAAACGAATCCCATGATTCGTCTTTCTTGATAAATGAAAATTGATTTTAAAAATTATGAACGAATCTTTTGCAGACCGAGAACTGCGTCATGGTTAATCAATATTTGCCCATACTCTTGCAAAACGGAACGACTGATGTCACTGTCGTCTGCAAATTCACGCATACGAGCCAAGAGCCAGGCCGGATATGGACTAGGATGATTTTCTACATCGACTAAGATTGTCAAATAGTAGTGCCCATTCATCTTATAGAGCTCAGAGGTTTCCATCTGGTAGTTAACCGTCTTTGCAAAAGCAACTAAGTCAGCAAGGCTTGCAAAGCGCAGGATATAGTAGATATAAGGTTCTTTCTTACTCTCAGTCTCCTTGTCTGCCTGCTCTTGCTCTTCTTCCTTTGCTTCGACCTGCTCTAGAGATTGGATGGCCTCAATATCGTCCTTGGTCTTATCTGCAATGCTCTTTTCCAAGGTTTTGAGAAATTCATCTGGCGACATTTGGGCTAATTCTTCCATGTCTGGTAGATCCGCCAAATCTTCAAAATCCAGATTTTGGTCAATCTTGGATTTGGTCACAAAGACGTCGACCTTGTCTGGTTTTGGCGTTACACGAAAACTCAGCATGCCACTATCCAAGAAATTGTCTGGCATCTCTAACTCATCTAGAATAGCATAGAAAAACTCTTCAGTTTTTTCCTGAGGAACGAGAAAGTCTGCAATCTCCATTCCTCGGTCCATCAAATCATCTAAAGTCATTGTGATTTTCAGTGTTGTATCACTAATTTGTTTCATCTTCATATCTAGTAACCTCATACTTTCAGTCTATCTATTATACTAGATTTTTACGATTTTATCAAAAGAATGAAGCGAGAATGTGATATAATACTAGATATGATTTTAGATTTAAGAAAGAAAGTTCAATGAAAAATATAAAAGTAAATGCCTTGGCCAGCTTGCTGGTCAATATTCTCAATATCGTTTTTCCACTGATAACCAATCCTTATCTGACGCGGATTCTCAGCAAATCCAACTACGGTTATTTCAATACAGCTAATACCTGGGCAAGTTTCGTTATTCCACTAGCTGCCTTTGGAATATACAACTACGGGATTCGAGCTATTAGTAAGGTCAAGGATGACAAGAATAAAATCAACTACGTCTTTTCTAAGTTGTTTTATATCTCGGTTTTCACCTCTCTCCTGACGACAGGTATCTACTTCCTCATTATCTTCTTTGACACCAGCATTGAGAATCTGAAAGTCCTGTACTACATCCTAGGGGCCCAAGCACTCTTCCAATTTCTCAATATCGAATGGATGAACGAGGCTTATGAAAACTATGCCTTCATCCTCTATAAAACATTAATTATTCGAATTACCATGCTGGTCGCTATCTTCGCCTTTGTTAAAACGGCAGATGATATCGTTCCTTATGCTATCGTTATGACAGCGACCACTATCCTCAACTACCTGCTCAGTTTTCTTTGGATTAAGAGAGAAGTTTCTTTTGTTAAGATTGGTTTCGTCGAATTAGCTAAAGCTTCTAAACCACTCTTTACTATGCTTCTCCTAGCAAACGCTAATATGCTTTATACCTTGCTAGATAGAATGTTTATCACCAAGGGACCGGATGAGAACTATATTTCCTACTATACAATTGCCTATAGTATCGTCATGTTGATTGCCAGTGTCTTGAGTGGAGCTATCAACGTCAGTATTCCACGCCTTGGCTACTATCTCGGTAAAAAGGATTACAAGTCCTATAATTATCTCGTGAATCAAGCGGCATCCTTATTCTATTTCCTTATGGTTCCAACTAGTATCGGGATCATGATATTGGGACGGTACGCAACTGTTATTTATTCTTCTGAAAAATATCTTGAAGCGGGTATCGTAACTAGCGTCTTCGCTTTTCGTACCATCATTTGGGCTATAGAGTTGATTCTTGGTAAACAGATTATCTTTATCAACGACCATGAAAATCGCTTAACTGCCTTCTACTTCCTTGGTGGTGGGGCTAATATACTATTAAATAGCATCTTGTATTTCAATAATATTTTTGCACCTGAGTATTACATCGCTACGACCATTATCGCAGAAACTATCGTTGTTTTACTTGAAATTCATTTTATCAAGAAACACCAACTGATTAGTTTAAAAGAAATTTTTATAACCTTAACACGTTATAGCATTATATCCCTTGGTTTTATCCCAATCTTCTATATTTTCAAGATGATTTTCCAAATCAATTCCTACACAGTAAACTTCAATATGATTCTCATGGTTCTTTCTACCGTAGCAACTTGTGGTATCTATTACCTCTTGACCCTCTTTATCACCAAAGACAAAACACTCCACTATGCACTGAACCTTGTACTTGCAAAATTAAAACGAAATTAAAAAATCCCCTACTGATAAATTAGTTGCCAGTAGGGGATTTCTTCTTTATTCGTTTTCTTTCTTTTCAGAAGCGTTGGCTTCTAGATTTGAATCTTGTTTAGGTTGTTCAACAATAGAGGAATTAGCTTCTTGTTTCTGTTCTGGCTTGACTGCATCGCTATTTACAGCAGCAACAGCCTGTTTCCAGATTCCTTCTTCGTTTACTTTGTAACCATCAGGTGTTGTTGCGTTCTTCAACAAAGAACCATTAGCTTGGAAATAGTACCAATTACCATCAAGCTGTTTCCAACCCGTTTGCATAGCTCCTGATTCATCAAAGTAATAATGATCACCATTTACTTTATGAAGGCCAACCAACATGATGCCATCTTCAGGATTTAGATAATACCAGACGCCTTTGTCTTTTATCCAACCAGTTTTCATGGCTCCATTTGATTCAAAGTAACGGTAATGATTATCAAACCATTTCCAGCCTGTTTGCATGGCACCAGATTTGCTAAAGTAATATTGCTTACCATCTACTTGATGGAGGCCGACTAACATAACGCCTTCCTTACCTTCAAGATAATACCAGGCATCACCATCTTTCAACCAACCAGTTTGGAGTGCGCCAGACGTAGCGTAATAATGCCAAGAATCATTTGACCACTGCCATCCAACTTGCATAGTACCTGCAGAGCTGAAGAAATAGTTCTTACCGTCAATCTCTTTAGATCCTACAGCCATAATACCAGTTTCTGGATCCAAATAATACCATGATTCTTTATCTTTCAACCAACCAGTTTTCATAGCACCTGAGTTCGTATAGAAGTACCAGCTATTGTCTTGCCACTTCCAGCCAGTCTGCATGGCACCACTAGCATTCAAATAGTAACGAACACCATTTATATCTTGTCTGCCAGTTAACATGATGCCATCTTTATCCAGATAATACCATGTTTCCTGATCCTTGACCCAGCCGGTTTTCATAGCTCCAGAACTTGCAAAATAGTTCCAGTGACCATCAACAAATGCCCAGCCAGTTTGCATGATACCTTCTTGATTAAAGTAGTATGTGCTTCCATTGATATTCTTTTTACCGATGGTCTTTAGCCCATCCTCATCATAGAAATACCAATTTGAATCAATCTTTTGCCATGTTGAAGGCTTACCTGCTGTTTGGAGTGCACCACTTTCGCTAAAGAACATCTTCTTGCCATTATAAACTTGGTGTCCTGTTAGCATCTTCCCATCTGCCGCAAAGAGATACTTTTTCCCTCCAATTTCAGAGAGCTCGCTAAATCGTCTAGCACCATTTGATTGGATATAATACCAAGAGTCATCTAGTTTGAACCAACCACCAGTTTGCATTTTACCATTTTGGTTCAGATAGTAATCATTCCCTTTGGCATTTTCTCCCCAGTCGTCGTTAAGGTGAAGCCAGCGACCTGCTTGCATTTGTCCTTTTCCATTAAAGAAATAAGTGGCTCCGCCAATCTCTCTCCAGCCGATAGCCATTTCTCCGTCAGTCAAACGATATTTCCAATAACCATCTTCTTGATACCATTTTTCGTCAACTACAGGGATATTAGGGAAGGTATTTGAAACATTTGCAAATCCTTTATCGCTAATATCAAAAACGGTAGCGTCTTGAGTTTGGCTAGCAGCATGAAGAACCTGAATATTTTTCTTCTGAAGGTATTCTCTGGTTGAAGCAACATTAATATCTCCACCAGTTGTCTGAATAATCATTTTTGGTGATAAGTTTTCAAGGAAATTAATCGTATTTGAAATTGTCGCATCATAATGGTGGTTCCATTTCATCATATCAACCTTGCCGATAACTGGACCTAACTTATCTTCTGCTCCTTCGGCATTATCCAAATCTCCTCCAAGATAGATTCTCTTTCCTGCCACAGTCACTACTGAAACAATGGAGTTGGAGTTATCATCTCGAACTTTTTTCAGATTCCCGTCAGCATCATATTCATTCTTATAGTTGTAGAGTTGGATATCCATATCACCTAATTTTAGGTGGCTATCCTCATCTGAAATATTCTGGATAAGAGTAACTCCTCGTTTTTGAGCTGCTCTCAAAGCATTATCATAATTGAAAAGATTATCCCATAGTCCCCAGTTTGCTGTGATCCGATCATCTGAATATTTTTTCAAATAAAACTTACCGACTTGATATCGATTGAGTATTTCGTCCGCTCCACCAATATGGTCACTATGAACATGAGTTCCTATAATAAAATCTAATTTTTTTACACCTATTTGATCCAAGTGGCGAATCAATCGATCCTCCAATACTTGATAATTTCTCATGGAAATTCCCCAGCGGCTTGGATAGCGTGGATCACTCCCATCAGGAAAATCATAGTCTTCTCCCATATCAATCAAAGCATAGTGACCATTGCTTTCCAGAAGGATGGCGTCACTCCCAGATTTTGCTTTAGTATTTATGAAATGGATACGATTGCCCGAACCTGCAGAGATGGTATCTGCATCTACTCCTTGCGATAACTGAATCAATAATAGAAAGAATGCGAGAACACTATATCTAATTGATTTTAATAACCATTTATTTTTCACCTTGAAAACTCCTTTATCTTAACAATAAGCAACTTTGACTAATCTAATCAATCCAGTAGTTTTTATCCCCTCCTGGGACTTGTTGCTCAATAGGCGGTGGAGTCATATAGTTTTCTCCAAATTCGTAGACAAGTATTTCATGGTATTTTCTCGGAACCTTGACCACAATGTTTTCATAAGGCATATCAATCAAATCATAGAGCCATTCTTTTTTTATACCATTTGGATAATAAGGGTCATAGATAGTACAAGTAAGATCTGTTGCTTGATCTACACTATACTTCAAAGCAAGGCTCTCTAATTTTTGATTCCATAGCTGTGGGGAAGTTAAGCGGAAAATAGCTGATCCCATATAACGAGGGAGGTTTTTAAGTCCACCATTCTCAGACTTGATCCCTTTAAAATTCAAAGAAGAAAGGCGAATGAAATATTTGTAGAGCTTCATTTTTTTACGGTCACTTTCCTCTGTGACGACACCATCATATGGAAAAATGTCAACGCAAGTTCCCAATACGACCGTTGGGTCTACGAGGTTAGCATCTCGACGAGTCCTTACATCATAGACTCTCATATAACTGTATGGATATCCCTTTGTTTCTCTGAATGAAATCAATTTGTAGTAGGGATGATTTTCATTTTGTAAAACCTTGTACAGTTTTTCAAATTCATCACGCGCCAAGGAAATATCTGTATCATCATCCCAAGGGATAAATCCTTTATGGCGTACAGCTCCTAGTAAGGTTCCAAAATCAATAAAGTATTTGATTTGATGTTGTTCACAAAGATCATGTAGATACTTTAAAATATCCAATTCTACTTGCTTTATTTCTTCAAGAGTTAAAGTTCTTTCAGACATAGGTTCTTTTCTCCTAAATTTGACTATATTTTTAAACGTTTCTTAATCCCAATCCCGTCATTTAGACCTTTTAACAATCTTCCATAATTTAAAATCATGATGAGATACTCTTTGTTCAACCGGTGGCAATTGCATATAGTCTCCGTAGTCTGAGGTCAAAATTTCATGATAATTTTTCGGAATGGTAAATTCCTTACCTTCAAATATTCCAGTAGTAACTTGTTCCAGCCATTCACGTCTCCACACTGGTTTGTTCATATCCTTGTAGATAAGATAATCCACTTGCTCATAATCTGAGACTTTACGGGATTTTGCAAGCTCTTCAATCTGGGCAACGTATTTGTTCGTATTGGTGAAATAGAAAATAATAACTGACACATAGCGTAGCAGCGAATTCAGTACACTTTTCGTATTGGTAATGCCTTTAAAGGTGTAGCAACTCAATTGACGTTTCTTTATCAGTTTCGTCATCTTGTTTTTAAATTCTACGTCATCCTCGTAGCCATCTACAGGGAAAATATCTACATAGATTCCCATATTCGAATCGATGCGAACATCTTCTTCTAGCAAGTAAGTATGGTTATCCTGCACTTTCATGAAGGGATAGACATAGTTGAGATTATTTTTATAAGACATGACCTCGTAACGTTCATCAGGGTTAGCGATAAGGTAGTCTTGCAATTTTTCATAATCTTCTCGTAACATGCAGATATCCATGTCATCATCCCAAGGGATAAATCCTTGATGGCGAACAGCACCAATTAGACTTCCATATGCTAAGAAATACTTGACTCCAATTTTCTGACAAACTTCATGAATATACTCCATGATTCCAAGTTCCATCTGTTGAATTTCATTGACATCTGTTACTTCTTGGTACCGAACTCCTTCATCCCGTTTGCAGACTACGAGTCCATAGCCAATTGCTAGCCAGAAGATGATATTAATAAAGTTGGTTGAATACATAATCTGACTTTCAAATAATTGACCAAACAAGATACCAAAGAATAGGATCATGATCAATTTATCAGTATTTTTCTTGGAAACAATCAAATACGTTAAAAAGCGCTTGATGACATAAGCCAGTACAAGAAGGAAGGATACCAAACCTAGAACTCCCGAACTGACAAATATGGTCACAAAAATGTTATGAAAATTCCCACCGATAAGGGAGTTTTGAATCTCAAATTTACTGAAATATTCTGCGTAATAATCTGGAACGTTTCGTACACCATAACCAAAAATTGGTTTGGCACTTCCCATCTTGATGGCATTTTTCCAGATATAGGTTCTACCACTTGGTGTTGTTTCAATCAGATGGAGCTCACCGTTCTTCTTAGTGACAGACGAATCTGTCTCAGCATAGGATTGTCCTTTGTTTAAATCTAAGACAGTCGCAGTTTCAGATGAGATATAGATTGAAGTTACATAGCTTAATCCAATATTAGTTGCAGTAATCAGCAAACCAGCAACTATAAAAGTGAGGAATCGTTTAACGATACTTCCTCTAGTAGCAAAGAAACTATAGAGTCCAATCATGAGAAGTAAAGAAAGTAAGGCTCCTCGACTTTGCATCGTTGCGAAGTAAACGAATTGAATCACATTGTTCAGTTTAAGATAAACAGAATATTTACTTCCTTTATGGATCAAATACATAGCCAAAATAATGCTAATGTATGAAAATATCGCACTAGCATTTGGATTGACAATCCCCCACAGACGTCCATTCATGACACCATAGTAATAAGATTGTTCGCCAATCTTAAATAGGATAAGGACTCTACTTACCAATAAACCAAACGCAAAAATTGCTGAAGAAAAAGATACAATTTGAACCGTATAGGCAATCCAGTCAAATAATTTTTTAAGTTGCCCTGATTGTAACATGGTAAATAATAAAACATAGGTTACCATGAAGAGAATTTCAATCACATTTCCAATCAGATGTCCAGAGCGATTGAAAATAGCTGATAGCAGATGACTTCCAGCTAATAGTCCAAATAAGGATAGAAATTTACGATCTGCTGTGATTTCTTTCCACTTAAACAATAAGGTATAGCAAATATAAAGCACTACAATTGCTGATAATCCCTTGTAGAGGGGATTTGCTATCTTATAAACCAGTGAACTCATACTTAAAATCGAAATGAAAACAAATAGATACGCAATCCATAGTTTTGATTTTTCAAAGTATTCATCCATTTTTGAAAAATTCATTTTCAACTCCTTCTCATGATATTAGTTTTTTAATCCAACAATTTTCTTATATAGCCATGGAGAAATGACAAGTGAAAGGATCGCTACCTTGCGAAAAGTGGTGAAATAAGCATCTTTCCATATTTCGCGTCGGTGCTGAACAATCCAAGTCCTCAGCTCGGCTTTCTCCTTTTGATACTCTTCACGTGAAGTAAAGATAATTTTATCGTAAACTGTGATGTACGACCAACATTCTCTGTTTATTAATTCGTATTTTAAATTAGGGAAGGCTTGTGAAACTTGAGCAATTATTTGCTTATAAACTTCTATTGTGTCAAATACATGTCGATTAACAGATGTTGTTGCACTTCCCTCACGATGATCATAATAATAAACAGGTTTGTCAATAAATACGCAACTGCATCTTGTCTTTAGTAGCAATTCAGTTAAAAACAAGGCATCTTCAGCTAGGTGATAATTGGTATTAAACTTTTCATCGGCAAGCAGGTCTCTCTTAAACAGCTTTGCGACTGGAAAAAATGATGTTCTGGTAGTCATCAGTAGTTCCTTCATGGTTTCTTCTGTTGACCAGAGTTCTGTTTTTTCTGAATGTGAAGGTAGGTCTGTTACAATGCCGTTTTTGATATGGTGCAGAGGAGCAATTACAAAGCCTACATTCAACCCTTCAGCTGCACTTGCTAAAGTAGCTAGGTAATCCTGGGTAACGAAATCATCGCTATCAATAAAGGTAACCCAAGAACCCGTTGCTAGCTGAATTCCCATATTTCTAGCATTTGAAACACCAGCATTTTCGATATGATAAACCTTGATATTCTCATACTGAGACGCTAAGTGATCACAGATCTGTCCACTGGAATCAGTAGAACCATCATTGATTAGGATTAACTCAAAATGGGCATAAGTCTGTTGAAGAATCGACTCCACACATCGCTCCAGATAGGCCTCTACATTGTAGACCGGAACGATAACGCTTATTTTTTCTCCCATCATGCCCCATATTCTCCCTTGTACTCTGTGTAGCTCTTGTCCATGTCTGCTATAATGGCATCATGATGCGGTACTTGCTTGTCTGCTGGTGGTGGTGTCATATAATCCCCAAAAGCAGTTCTGAGATAGGCATCATAACCGACTGGAATGGGCATCTCTGTTCCTTCAAATGGCAAGAAAAGATTGTCTTCAAAAGATGCGATTGGGTATTTGTTTCGCATGTAGCCAGGACCTGAGCATAATTCCGTAATTCCATCGCTCTCAGCCAGACCATACTTGGTCATTTCTTTTTCAGCTTTTTTCCAAATGCGATAACGTAGAGATTTTGGAGTCAGGCCGAGTAAGATACGACTTCCCCATTTCATGACTGCACCATGCTTTTCTGGGATAGTTTGGGCGCAAAAGAGTGAATAAATCAGGGCCCAACGAACCTGTTTCTTACGCTCAGACGGATTTTTAGGATAATAATCTAAAGGTAAAACATCCAAGGCCAAACCGTGTGGCAAATCCAAATCCTTCTGATAAGGCTTGATACAAGTGGTTTCCTTATCACGAATAGTAATAAAAAGGTTACGGTCTACAAAATCCTTGTTACTCTTTGACAAGAAATAACGCTCGTCTGCATAACGTGGCCACAGTTCTACTAATTTTTCATAGTCCTTGCGAGGCATGAAAAAGTCTAGGTCATCATCCCAAGGAATAAAGCCCTTGTTACGTAGGGCACCAATAGCTCCTCCACCACAGAGATAGCACAACAAATCATGTTCTTTACAAAATGCAACGAAATATTCAGCCATTTCCAGACTACGAGCCTGAATCGCTTTCAAATCACTCATGTCTCTCCTCTTCTGTCCAATAACGAGTTATATCGTTTTATTATACCATAAAAAAGCCCTAAAAATCCATCAGATACTAAGAAAAATCAAAGCCTAAACCACTTTTTCACTGGTGATTCAAACTTTGATTTTTTTATAGTGTTCTATCTCATTCCCATTTGGGCGAGTTTGGTTTGGTATTTATTTTGATCAACTAGAAGTCCTTGTCCACCGTAGATATCATAAGCATCTACCCAGTCACCAAGTTCTGGGACGGTGAGTCTTTCAATGCCATTTTGAGCACCTTCTAGGACAGATAAGCCATTGGTCAACAAGAAGCTATATGGTAGATTTGTTGAGGTCATGCCAAAGACTTTTCCAAGTGCCTCTGATCCCGTAAAGAGCTTGGTTGGATCTTTGATTTGCTCAAGAACAGCTGACATGACTTGTTGCTGACGTTTGGTACGCCCATAGTCTCCCTCGTCATCATCACGGAAGCGAGCGTAGTTCAGCAAGGTGGATCCATTCATCTGCTGTTTTCCAACTTTGATGGTTTGGGTTGGCGATTCTGTCTCTGTTGCATGAAGGTCATCTCCAACTGTGGCTTCTGTCAAAGGTTGACCATTCAATGTTGAGAATTGAGCATCAATCGTTACTCCGTCAGGGAAGAGGGTATCAATAGCTGTTGCAAAGGCCTGGAAGTCAACTAGGGCATAGTACTTAATATCCAAATCAAAGTTGTCTTTTAGAACCTTGCGGACCATTTCTGCCCCTTTTTGCCCTTCTTGTTCCCCAAGTTCATAGGCAACATTTAGTTTGTTATCCGTCTGTTTCTGGCCATTTACAATCTTACTGTACCCGTCGATATAAACTAAGTTGTCACGCATAAAGCTGACTAGTTTGATCTTCTTATCCGATCCACTGACATTCAGTACCATGATTGTGTCGGTACGGGTTTCCGCACTATTTTGACCGATACGGCCATCTGTCCCCATGACTAGGATATTCACACCATCTTTGGTATCCTGACCGTTAAAGACCTCTACTTGAGCTGCCTTGGCGTCAGCTGGTTTATTTGTTGGATTGGCTGCTGACTGGAACCCTCGAAGAAACATGAAAATCATCCCTGCAAGCACACAAGTAATCAACAGCAGGAACAAAGTCAGTATTCGTTTGAAGCGAATTCTTCTTTTTTTCTTTTTGACTTTAGGTTGAGGAGTTACCTTTTCACGTTTCTTAGATCGACTTCTACTGCCATAAGTCGGAAGATCAATATCTCTACCCCAAGATTCTTCTTTTTCTTCTTGGTAGAAATGGTGAACTTCCGACTTGGGACCTGCCATTTTCTGTTGCAGATAATCAAACTCCCTCCGTTCACGGTCGTTGAGGTAATGAATATTTTTGAAGAGATAGTCATAACGTAACTGCTCGTGATGACTTAAAGGATTTTCTTTGCTCATTGACTCTCCTTTTCTATATCAGTTATGGTAAAAATCGGGTAGGTTCCCAGGATCTTGTGCTGGATTCCAATAGCTTCTAGTTCTTGTCTTGCAAAATGAACCAGTTCTTTGTCACTATAGTCTACATCGATAATGAAAAAGTATTCTCCCAAGGCTGTTTTAAGGGGGCGACTTTCAATCTTTGTTAAGTCAATCCCTCTCCAAGCAAAGGTCGAAAGTGCCTTGTAAAGAGCACCAGGTAGGTTGTCTGGTAAGGTCAAGGCCAAACTCATTTTTTCAGCTTGTGAGTTCAAAGGAATCTTCGGTATCTCTGCCCCTAACACCCAAAAACGTGTGAAATTGGCTTCCATTTCCTGAATATCCTCTGCAATCAATTCCAAGCCATATTCTTCAGCTGAACTTTTAGGAGCAATAGCTGCATAAGGCTGATCTGGATGTTCTGAAATAAAGCGAGCTGCATAGGCTGTACTGGCGGTTACCTCAATTTTGGCCTCTGGATAGTTTTTGTCGATGAATCTCTTTCCTTGAGCCAGAGCCTGAGGATGAGAAAAAATTTTCTCAATTTTTGACTGACCGGGAACCGCCATCAACTGCTGGTGAATGGGCTGAACGATTTCTGCAACTGCTTGGATGCGAGCCTGATGAAAAAGATAATCCAAGCTTTCATGCACACTTCCCTCAATGGAGTTTTCAACTGGTACTACTGAATAGTCTACCAATCCCTGTTCATAGGCCTTGATAACGTCTGTAATATTTGAAAAAGGCTCTAGTTCCTCATGTGGAAAAGCCGTTTGCACAACATGATGCGAAAAAGATCCCTTGGGACCTAGATAGGCAATTTTCATCTCAGTTCCTCTGTAATTTCCTCTGGGCTTAACTTGGTTACATCCAAAACCCGACTGGCTACTTCCTCATACCAAGCTTGTCTTTCTTTGAAAATAGCTGCCAGTTCTTCCTTACTATTATTTAGAAACAGTGGGCGCTGATTGTCCTTATCAGCTGCGATACGTTGGTAGAGGGTTTCAAAATCTGCTTTTAGGTAGATGTTTTCAGGATTGGTTTTGAGCAAGTCACGATTTCTCTGAGAAATGACGACTCCTCCGCCAGTTGACACAACTCGGTCCGTTTTTAGTAAGTCAGCTAGAACTTCTGACTCTACTTGACGAAAGGCCACTTCTCCTTTTTCAGCGAAGAAATCCGCAATGGACATGCCCAAACGTTCCTCGATTAAGGCATCCATATCGATATAGTCTGGGTCCAAGCCTCTAGCAATTGTCGACTTGCCTGCCCCCATAAATCCGAGTAATACCTTAGCCATGAATCAAGCTCTCCAAATCATCAAAGAAGCTAGGATAGCTAGTGTTGATGGCTTCTGCACGGTCAAGCTCCACTTCTCCATCAGCAACCAAGAGGGCTGCGATGGCTGTCATCATTCCAATTCGATGGTCACCAAAGGTATTGACTCTAGCGCCATGAAGTCTTGATTTTCCTTTGATAATCATCCCGTCTGCTGTAGGAGTGATATCCGCCCCCATGCTATTTAAGGCATCTGTCACCACCTGAATGCGGTCTGTTTCCTTTACCTTGAGTTCCTCAGCATCCTTAATGACTGTTTCACCTTGCGCTTGTGTCGCTAAAAGGGCAATAATAGGCAATTCATCAATCAAGCGGGGAATCAAGGCTCCACCAATCTCTGTTCCTTTCAAGTCTGAAGACTCGACAGTCAAGGTTGCTGATTTAGCGACAGGATCGATTTCAGTTATTTCTAGTTTTCCACCCATGGCGCGAATGACATCAATAATACCAGTACGAGTTTCGTTAATCCCCACATTCTGCAGCACCACACTAGAGTTTGGAACAATCAAACCTGCGACCAACCAAAAGGCTGCACTGGAAATATCTCCTGGAACAACTACCTTTTGTCCGATCAGTTTTTGTGGTCCTTGAACTGTGATTTTTTTGCCATCCACACTTAAATGGCCACCAAATTGCTGTAGCATATCTTCGGTGTGGTTACGAGTACATTCTTTCTCGATAATAACGGACTCCCCCTGAGCCTGCAAGGCTGCAAACATCAAGGCTGACTTGACCTGAGCAGAGGCGATTGGCAACTCATAGTGAATAGGTGTAAGTTTTTTCGTCCCTTTTAAGTGAAGAGGGGGCAGGTCTCGCTCAGTTTGCCCTGAAATACTGACGCCCATTTTTTTCAATGGAATCGTCACACGGTCCATAGGACGTTTAGTAAGACTGTCGTCTCCGAACATCTCTACTTCGAAGTCTGCACCAGCAAGGACACCTGAAATCAGGCGAATCGAGGTGCCAGAATTCCCCATATCCAAGGCATTTTGTGGCGCTTTTAAGCCATCCATGCCAACACCTTGAATGGTGATAACCCCATCTTTATCCTCAATTTCTACACCAAGATCACGAAAAACCTGCATGGTTGAAAGCACATCCTCTCCACGCAGAATATCATAAACCTTAGTCTCGCCCTCAGCCAAACTTCCAAAAATAATCGAACGATGGCTGATAGACTTGTCACCTGGAACCCGGATACTGCCATGTAAGTGGCGAATGTTTGTTTTTAGTTTCATAGTTGACCTCATACTTGCAATACTTTTTCTTATTTTATCACAAAAAAGCCAGAAATTCCTGAAATTTCTGGCTTTTATACAGATAAAATACTATTTCAATAATTCTGAAACAGGTTCAAAGACAATTTTCTCAATGTCCGAAAGGTAAATGGACAATTGTTGCTGTTTGGCAAAGAAATCTGACAAAAGAGCGTTCTCTTGGATTTGTTTGCTGAAAGACTGCATCTTTTCTTGGAAAGAGGCGTCTGGCATTTGTCCCGTTTGCGCCATGACTTGGATTTCTTGCTGGAAAGCGAGGTAGTCTGCAAAAATCTTGCTAGCTTGTTCATCAGCTTGGATGGCATCTTTTGCTGCCTTGACCGCCTTGTATTCTGGTAATTCGCGTAATCCGCGACTAAGTTCATTTGCACTATCGTAAATATTTGACATGATTTTCTCCTTATTTGATGACGACTGTGTAGTCCGTATTTTCTGTGATTAAGCGCTCAGCTCGTTCTAAGTCTTGAGCATTTTTAAAGGAAATTTGTAGAATCCCGTGAACATCTTCACGGTTTTCTTCGTTGATGTGGATATTAACCAAAGAAGTCCCACGAAGTAATTCCAAAATCCGCAAGATAACATCTTCTTCATCGGGAACATCGACATAGAGGTCATAAGAACTGTCCACACCACCACGCTTATGGATTTCCATGGCCTGACGTTGCGCACGCGCTTGGTTGAAAAAGTTCCAGATTTGCTCTTCATCTCCCTTGCTGATGGCTTGTCCAACCTCATCTAGGCGCTCCTTGAAATCCGCAATTCGATCTAGAATAGTCTCACGATTGGACAAGAGAATGGAAGTCCACATACCTGGCTCACTTTCCGCAATGCGAGTCATATCTCGAAAACCACCCGCCGCAAAGCGCCTTGCCATCTCATGTTCTTGAGCATAAACTGCCGTCTGCTCCATAAGGCTGGAAGCCAGAATATGAGGAAAATGGCTAATCTGAGAAGTCACCCGATCATGCTCCTTGGCATCAATCTCGATAAAACGAGCATGAAGGCCTGAAAGCAGATCCTTCATTTCCTCAAGTGTGTCAGGACTTGTCAGGCTCGAAGGTGTGAAGATATAGTAGGCATTTTCAAAGAGATTAACATCCGCAGAGGCAGCCCCTGTCTTGTGGCTACCGGCCATGGGATGGGCCCCGACAAAGCGAACAGGATTGCCAGCTAAATGTTCCTCCGCCGCATCCACGATGGCTGACTTGGTCGAGCCGGCATCCGAGATAATGACGCCTTCTTTCAAGTCTAAATCTGCCAACTCCTTAATAAAAGCAATGGTCTGCTTGATTGGCAAGGTCAGGATGATGACATCTGCTAGGGGAGCGAAACTGGCAAAATCATCCGTCGCACGGTCAATCATCCCCCGCTCCAAGGCAATGTCTCTCGAAGCCTGACTGCGATTATAACCCAAAATTTCATAATCAGGATGATCACGCTTGATACCGAGTGCCATCGAAGCACCAATCAAACCGAGACCTGCGATATAGATGGTTTTTGCCATAAGGACTCCTTAATAGTTCTTTGTATAGTCTCGGTGCTTGGCAACTGCCTCTTTTAATTCCTCTAGATTGTCAGATGAGAATTTTTCAAGGATTTCTTGTGCCAGAACCGTTGCCACAACAGCTTCCATGACCACACCTGCTGCTGGAAGAGCGGTCGGATCACTTCTTTCAACAGTTGCCTTGTAAGGTTCGTGGGTTTCGATATCCACACTCATAAGTGGTTTGTAGAGAGTAGGAATAGGTTTCATGACGCCACGAACAACAATGGGTTGCCCATTGGTCATGCCACCTTCGAAACCACCTAGATTATTGGTACGGCGAGTATAGCCGTCTTCTTTAGACCAGAGAATTTCATCCATAACTTGGCTGCCTTTGCGGTAACCAGCTTCAAATCCAAGACCAAATTCCACCCCTTTAAAGGCATTGATAGAAACAACTGCTTGGGCCAATCGCGCATCTAATTTTCTGTCCCATTGGACATAAGAGCCAAGACCAACTGGAACGCCTCCGACGACTGTCTCCACAACCCCACCTATGGTATCACCGTCACGTTTGATTTGGTCAATATAGTCCTTGATTTCCTGTTCCCGCTCTTGGTTGACAATAGAAACTTCTGACTGGGCAGCTCGTTCCTTAATCTCAGCGACTGTTAGATTTTCAGGTACATCGATTTCCTTACCACCAAAGACCACGACATGGTTAGCAATCTCCATATCTAGCTCAGCTAAGAGACGTTTGGCTACTGCCCCAACAGCAACTCGCATGGTGGTTTCACGAGCTGATGAACGTTCCAAGGAATTTCGCAAATCATCAAAACGGTATTTGATGCCCCCTACCAAATCGGCATGACCTGGGCGAGGATGGGTGATTTTCCGCTTGCTTTTCAGGCGGTCTTCAATGTCCTCAGCAGACATGATATCCAGCCATTTCTGGTGGTCTTTATTGATGACATCCATGGTAATGGGAGCCCCTGTCGTCTTCCCGTGACGAACGCCCGATGTAAAGACAACCTGATCACTCTCAATCTTCATACGACCACCACGACCGTAGCCACCCTGACGGCGTTTCAGATCCTCATTGATATCCTCAGCTGTCAAAGGAAGTCCAGCTGGAATTCCTTCAAGGATAGCCGTCAGACGGGGGCCGTGTGATTCTCCTGCAGTTAAATATCTCATACGTTCTCCTTATTTTACCAAGTAGTCTTTCATCTCTTCCAGAGAAACTGGGTGAATGCTCGCTGAACCAAGCTCTGGTACCAAGACCAATTTCAAGGTGTTGCCACGCGCTTTCTTGTCATGAGTCAAAGCCTGATAAAGTTTGTCAACATCCCAGTTTTCATAGTCAACAGGAAGTCCAAATTTCTGACACATCTCTCTAATGGACTGGGTCATTCCTTCTGGCATGAGGCCTTTCTCCTCAGCAACCTTAGAAATCTGCACCATACCCATAGCCACAGCCTCACCATGCATGACCCTGCCATAACCGGCAGTTGCTTCAATAGCATGACCAATAGTGTGCCCAAAATTGAGGTAAAGACGAACACCGTTATCCAACTCATCTTCGACCACCATCTTGCGCTTAACCTGACAAGAATGTTCAATCAAAGTCTCTGCATGTTCCAAAATGCTCTCTACAGAACCATCCAGCTCCGTCAAGAGAGCCCAAAGTTCTGGATCCTCAATCAAGCCGTACTTGATAACCTCGCCCATCCCCTCAATCAGCTCTCTTTTTCCAAGCGTTTCTAGGACAAGCGGGTCAATCAGAACCCCATCTGGTTGGGCAAAAGTTCCCACCATATTTTTAGCAAAAGGAGTATTGACACCCGTCTTTCCACCAATAGACGAATCAACCTGGGCTGTCAAACTAGTCGGAATCTGAACAAAGTGAATGCCCCGCATATAGGTAGAGGCTACAAAACCAGCTAGGTCCCCAACGACACCACCACCAAGAGCCACGATCCCATCGCTACGAGTCAACCCCTGCTTGACTAGAAATTCATAGACTTTCTGAACAGTTGTTAAATTTTTTCGTTCTTCGCCTTCTAAAAAGTCAAAAACAGCTACCTGAAAACCAGCATCTTCTAGGCTGAGTTTAATCTTCTCTGCATAGAGAGAAGCTACATGGTTATCGGTTACAATGACCACTTTTTGAGGTTGCCAGAGTTCTCGCAACCATTGACCAGCCTGAGCCAGACAACCTTTTTCAATCTGAATATCATAAGGATGATGCGGAATATCGATTCTGATTTTCATAGGAGGGTCTCCTTTTCACTATTTATATTTTTCTGTTAAGGACTGCCAAATTTCTTCTGTCGGCATTTCTTTACCTGTCCACAGTTGAAAAGCTTCAGCAGCTTGATAGAGCAACATTCCCAGACCATTGACGGCTGGATTGCCCTGACTTCTAGCCCATTTCAAAAAGGGCGTTTCAAAGGGTTGGTAAATGATATCTGCGACCAAGATATCTTCAGGTAAGACTATACTTGTCGGAACTGGGGACGACTGGCCATCCATGCCCACACTGGTGGCATTGACTAGTAAGTGCGAATCAGCAATCTTTTCTTGCAGGTCAGAAAGATCTTCTAAAGCATACAAGTCCACTTTAAAGCCGGTTTGCTCCTGCAACTTGTCTAGGTAAGGTCTTGTTTTTTCCATGGAAACTGAACGAACAAAGACTGAAATTTGACTGACGCCATCCAAAATAGCTTGCGCCAAGATTGATTTGGCCGCGCCCCCTGCTCCCAGAATGGTCATTTTCTTATCCGAGATTGTAAAAGAAGGCAAGCTCTTAAAGAATCCCTTGCCATCTGTATTATATCCAATTAACGTTCCGTCTTGATTAACAACTGTGTTGACTGCCCCAATCAAACAAGCTTCATCACTCAACTCATCCAGATAAGGAATCACTTGCTCCTTGTAAGGCATGGAGAGATTAATCCCAAACATCTGGTAACGGCGAATATTGGCGACTGTTTCTGCCAAGTCACCCGCTTCAATCTCCCAAGCCACATAGACACCATTGGTAGCTGTCGCCTCAAAGGCCCTATTATGGATGAAGGGTGAAATAGAGTGTTTGATGGGTTTTGCAACAACTGCAGCTAAACGCGTATAGCCATCAAGCTTCATCCAAAATCTCCCTGATTTTCTTCATGTTTGATAGAGAAATCTGACCTGGGGCACTCGCTTCATCCAGACTAGCAAATGACCAACTCGAACCCGTCACATCTGAAGTAATGCGTGATACCTTGCCCATTTTCCCCATGGAAATGGTCACGTACTCTTGCTCAGGATTGAGTGTTTTAAATCCTCGTGTGTAGTTCATCAAGTCTAAAACATCTTGCTCCGTGTGGGCCATGACAGATACCTTGACCACTTTTGGAGAGAGACTGGTCAACTCAGACAGGATTTCCATCATGTTTTCAGGTGTCTCTTGGAAATTATGGTAACTCAAAACAAGATTTGGAAAATCCAACATTTCCTCAAAAACATCCTTGTAGCTGAAGTACTCAAAATCTACATAATCCGGCTGATAGAGCTGAGTAACTTCCTTGATGATTTGAACATACTCTTCTGAGGAAAGTTCGATTTCTCCTCCCTCAGCGCGAGTCCGAAGGGTAAAGACCAGTTCGCGTCCTGCAAATTTCTCAAAGATAGCGGGTGCTACCTGTAAAATAGCGTCCTTTGTAAGAAAGTCCGCACGCCACTCAATGATATCGGCATCTTCATACCTAGTAGCATCCAGTTCTTGCGCTTCTTCTAAACTTCTTGGCATCACTGAAACGATTAATTTCATCTACTAACCTTCATACTAATCACCTTGAGGTAATTACTGCTTTCATCTTTTTTATTATAGGCAAAGTCTGCTGGAAGACCATATTGGTTTAAGATCTGATATTTTCTTCCTGCAAAACCTTTATCAATTTGTTCTTTAAATTTCTGTCGGGAAACGTTGGCAGCATTGGTACTGGCAATGATAATGCCTCCCGGATTTAAAATCTCTAGACTCTGGGAAATCAACTTGTGATAGTCCTTAGCTACAGAGAAAGTTTGTTTTTTATTTCGAGCAAAGCTCGGCGGATCAAGCACAATCACATCATAGGTCAAGCCTTTTCGCTTGGCATACTTGAAGTACTCAAAGACATCCATGACGATAAAACGGTGATTGTCCATGCTGAGTCCATTTGCATGAAAATGAGCTTCTGACAGCTCTCTCGACCGTTTGGCCAAATCGACAGAAGTCGTCTCACTCGCGCCTCCCATAGCTACAGCAACTGAAAAGGCAGCTGTATAGGAAAACATATTGAGTAAGGATTTACCCATGGCTAGACCGTCAACCAGACTCCCACGAACCTCATGCTGGTCTAGGAAAATTCCTGTCATCAAGCCATCATTCATAAAGACCTGATAGAGCACGCCATTCTCAAGAACAGTAAAGTAGTCTGGCGCTTTCTCACCATAAACATGAGCAGACTCGTAATCTAGACCTTTAAAACGAATCTTTTCATATGCTCCCAAAACCTCAGGAAAGACTTCCTTAAAAGCCTTTACGATCAGCTCACGAATCTGGTAAACAAAGGAGTTATACCAAGAAAAGACAGCATAATCTCCATAGAGATCAACAGTCAGACCACCAAAACCATCTCCCTCTTGGTTAAAAAGGCGAAAGGCAGTAGTCAGGTCATCTTGATAATAAGGCTTTCTAGCTTCCTTGGCCTTACAAAACAGAATTTCAAAAAAGGCTTGATTGAAACGAACCTTTTCCTTGCTGATGAACCAACCGATTCCCTTATTCTGCTGGGAAAGATAGGCGCTCCCTAAAAACTTTCCGTCTTGACTAAGAACTTCTACTGCCTGATCCGTCAGTTCAATATCTGTTAAATCACTCGCTTCCAAAAGAACTAGACCCTTAGCTAGCTTTTTTTCAACACGTCTGCTGACCCTAATTCTATTCATAGCTACTATTATAGCAAATTTTGTGACAATTCTCAAAAAAGAAACCGTTTAACCATTTGTACTTTAGTTTACTGAGTGTCATTTTTGTTCAAATAAGTTTATGCCATTTACTTTTTCACCAAAACATCCTTTCCCTTATAATGGAAAGAGAGATTTTAATCGATAAAAATAGACAATTTCAGAAATGAGTATAGAATCTTGCGCAAACGTTTGCCTAGTTCTAAACTTTATGGTAGAATAAAACTCAACATTGACAAGTAAGAGGAAACATCATGCAAAATCAAACACTCATGCAATACTTTGAATGGTATCTGCCTCACGACGGCCAACACTGGGCTCGACTGACAAATGACGCAGAGCACCTAGCAAACCTTGGTATCAGCCATGTCTGGATGCCACCTGCCTTCAAGGCAACCAACGAAAAAGATGTCGGCTATGGTGTTTACGATCTTTTTGACCTAGGCGAATTTCACCAAAAAGGAACTGTCCGTACCAAGTATGGGTTTAAAGAAGACTATCTTCAAGCCATTCAAGCCCTAAAAGCACAGGGAATTCAACCTATGGCCGATGTGGTGCTCAATCACAAGGCTGCTGCCGATCATATGGAAGCCTTTCAGGTTATTGAAGTGGACCCTGAGGATCGTACCGTTCAACTAAGCGAGCCCTTTACTATCAATGGCTGGACTCACTTTACTTTCGATGGTCGCCAAGATACCTACAATGACTTCCACTGGCACTGGTACCACTTCACAGGTACAGACTACGATGCCAAACGCCGTAAGTCTGGTATTTACCTGATCCAAGGAGACAATAAAGGTTGGGCAAATGAGGAATTGGTCGATAACGAAAACGGTAACTACGACTACCTCATGTATGCCGACCTAGACTTTAAGCATCCTGAAGTCATCCAAAACATCTATGACTGGGCTGACTGGTTCATGGAAACGACTGGTGTAGCTGGTTTCCGTTTGGATGCCGTTAAGCACATCGACTCCTTCTTTATGGGCAATTTCATTCGTGATATAAAGGAAAAACACGGTCAAGATTTCTATGTTTTTGGGGAATTTTGGAACCCAGACAAGGAAGCCAATCTAGACTATCTCGAGAAAATAGAAGAACGTTTTGACCTTGTCGATGTTCGTCTCCACCAAAATCTCTTTGAAGCCAGTCAAGCTGGATCAAGCTATGACCTTCGTAGTATTTTTAACGATAGTTTAGTGGAAATTAAACCTGATAAGGCTGTCACTTTCGTGGACAACCATGATACTCAAAGAGGACAGGCACTTGAATCAACCGTCCAAGAATGGTTCAAACCAGCAGCCTATGCGCTCATCCTTCTTCGTGACCAAGGTCTTCCATGTGTATTTTACGGAGACTATTACGGCATTTCAGGGCAGTATGCCCAAGAAGATTTCAAAGAAGTTCTTGACCGTCTCCTAGCCATCCGAAAAGACTTGGCCTATGGAGAGCAAACAGACTACTTTGACGATGCTAACTGTATTGGATGGGTCCGTGCAGGCGCTGAAAACCAAACACCGCTTGCAGTCCTTATCTCAAACGACCAAGAAAACAGCAAATATATGTTTATTGGCCAAGAATGGGCTGGCCAAACCTTTGTTGACCTCCTTGAAAACCATCCAGCACAAGTTACAATCAATGCTGACGGTTGTGGAGAATTCCCAGTAGCGGCGGGTTCAGTCAGTGTCTGGGCAACAAAATAAACCTATCAGTTATAAGTCAAATCCAACCGGATTTGGCTTTTTTGTATGCGCAAAAAGACCTACCCAAATGGATAGATCTTTATTGTCTTATAATTTACCTGCTACTGCATCCAAGAGTTCTTGGATTTTCGCTTGGTTGCTTCCTCCTGCCATGGCCATGTCTGGTTTACCACCACCACGTCCATCAACGATTGGAGCCAATTCTTTGACAAGGTTTCCTGCATGCACATCTTTAGTCTTGCTTGCTACGAGGACATTGACTTTGTCACCGATAGCGGCAACTAGGACAAGCACGTCAGAGTAGTCTTTTTGTTTCCAGTTATCCGCAAAGGTACGAAGGGCACCTGCATCTGATACAGAAACTTGGCTTGCAATGTAACGGTGTCCGTTTGCTTCTTGAACATTCTTGAAGACATCACCTGCGGCTGCGGCTGCGGCTTTTTCCTTCAATTCTGCATTTTCTTTTTGCAATTGACGGAGTTGCTCTTGAAGACCTTCAACCTTGTGAGGCACTTCCTTGAGTTGAGGTGCTTTAAGAGTTGCTGCGACTGCTTTCAGAGCGTCTTCTTGTTCACGATAAGCTTCAAAGGCTTCCTTACCAGTTACTGCCAAGATACGGCGGGTACCTGAACCGATTCCTTCTTCTTTGACAATCTTGAAGAGACCAATCTCAGAAGTGTTGCCAACGTGGGTACCACCACAAAGTTCCACTGAGTAGTCACCAATGGTTACAACACGGACTTCCTTACCGTATTTCTCACCAAAGAGGGCCATAGCTCCCATTTCTTTAGCAGTGTCAATATCTGTTTCAATAGTCTCTACTGCAATTGCTTCCCAGATTTTCTCATTGACTTGCTGTTCAATGGCGCGCAACTCTTCAGGAGTTACGGCTTGGAAGTGAGTGAAGTCAAAGCGTAGGAATTCTACTTCGTTCAGAGATCCTGCTTGAGTTGCATGGTGGCCAAGGATATTGTGAAGAGCCGCATGGAGCAAGTGAGTCGCTGTGTGGTTTTTCATGACACGGTGACGGCGATTAGTATCGATTGCCAAGGTATATTCTTGATTCAAAGCAAGTGGTGCAAGAACTTCGACAGTATGAAGAGCTTGTCCGTTTGGTGCTTTTTGCACGTCCGTTACAGTCGCTACGACATTTCCTTTAGCATCCAAGATTTGACCGTGGTCAGCTACTTGTCCACCCATTTCAGCGTAGAATGGAGTCTCTGCAAAGATAAGAGAGGCAGTTCCTTCAGATACAGCTTCTACTTCAGCATTGTCCGCTACGATAGCCACCAACTTAGAAGGCAATTGGCTGGCATTGTAGTTGAAGACACTTTCCACTGTAATGTTTTGAAGGGTTTCATTTTGCATTCCCATTGAGCCACCTTTGACAGCTGACGCACGCGCACGTTCTTGCTGCTCTTTCATGGCTGCTTCAAAACCTTCACGGTCTACAGTCATCCCAGCTTCTTCAGCGATTTCTTCTGTCAATTCAACTGGGAATCCGTATGTATCGTAGAGTTTGAAGACATCTTGCCCAGCGATAACAGATTGACCTTTTTCTTTCAAGTCAGCTACGATGCCTTGGGCAAAGTGTTGACCTGAATGAAGGGTACGGGCAAATGACTCTTCTTCGCTCTTAACGATTTTTTCGATAAAGTCACGTTTTTCAAGCACTTCTGGGTAGTAGCTTTCCATGATTTTTCCAACAGTTGGAACGAGTTTGTAAAGGAAAGGCTCGTTGATACCCAATTTTTGACCGTGCATAGAAGCACGACGAAGCAAACGACGAAGAACATAACCACGACCTTCATTTCCAGGAAGGGCACCATCACCGATGGCAAATGAAAGAGAACGGATATGGTCAGCAATGACCTTGAAGCTCATGTTGTCGCCATCTTGGTCGTAGACCTTACCAGACAATTTCTCAACTTCACGAATGATTGGCATGAAGAGGTCTGTTTCAAAGTTTGTCTTAGCCCCTTGGATAACTGCCACCAAACGCTCCAAACCAGCACCCGTATCAATATTCTTGTGTGGCAATTCCTTGTACTCACTACGAGGAACAGCTGGATCAGCGTTGAATTGTGACAAAACGATGTTCCAGATTTCGATGTAACGGTCGTTTTCGATATCCTCTGCAAGCAGGCGAAGACCAATATTTTCTGGGTCAAAGGCTTCTCCACGGTCAAAGAAGATTTCTGTATCAGGTCCAGAAGGTCCCGCACCGATTTCCCAGAAGTTGTCTTCGATTGGGATCAAGTGGCTTGGGTCCACTCCTACTTCAATCCAGCGGTTGTAAGAATCTTTATCATCTGGATAGTAGGTCATGTAGAGTTTTTCAGCTGGAAAATCAAACCATTCTGGGCTTGTCAAAAGCTCATAAGCCCATGTGATGGCTTCGTCACGGAAGTAATCCCCGATAGAGAAGTTCCCTAACATTTCAAACATAGTATGGTGACGCGCAGTCTTCCCTACGTTTTCAATATCGTTAGTACGAATCGCTTTTTGGGCATTGGTAATACGTGGATTTTCAGGGATAATGGTTCCGTCAAAGTATTTCTTAAGGGTTGCTACCCCAGAGTTAATCCACAAAAGAGTTGGGTCATTTACAGGAACCAAGCTGACTGATGGTTCTACAGAGTGGCCTTTGCTTGCCCAGAAATCTAGCCACATTTGGCGAACTTGAGCACTAGATAGTTGTTTCATAATATCTCCTTATTTACTTGCTTAATTTGATTGGCTTTCCAGCATTTCCACATAGTCAATCGCGACACAGAGGGAAATGACCAGGTCTGCATAAGAGTCCTCCAGAACCGTTACGGTATAGGTAGAGGTCAGATGGAAGAGTTCCTTCTTAATTTCTGCAATCAGCTGATCGCGATCATCTAGCAATTTGAAATTTAAATCCCAAATATTGCCTTCGATGCGAAGTCCCAGATTATCAAACTCATACTTATCTCGCCAGAAGGTCAACTTCTTACGAATAACGAAATTGGAACCGTTTCGTAGCTGAATAGTAAAGCGAGGAAGCAAGGTGAAAAATTCTTTACTGATTTCACTGACCTGCTCACCATAGGCGTCATAGATGGTAAAGGTCTTAGGAATTTGGAAGAAAGATCCCTCCACCTGATAGTTCACTACTCCTCTATCATCCTTGATATCGAAGCGTTCGCCCCCAAGACGAAACTTTTGTTTCACGAGAAATGTCTTCATAAACACCTCCAAAAATCAAAAGACAAGTCCATATCACGAAGGGCGAAAAACCGCGGTACCACCTTCATTCAATGAACTTGTCATTCTCTTATTCTTATGCAATTGTCTGATTGAGTAGCATGACTTCCTAGCTTAGATGGCTTGCAGCACCGCCATTTCTCTGGACTAAGATGACAGAAAATCAATTCTCAACTTTATTATTATATCGTTTTTTGGGTTCTGCGTCAACTAGGAAAGCTGACAAGAAAGCATATCTCCTACTTCCGATACATTTTAAACTGGAGGAAGAGGTCGCTGTATTTTCCTGTCCATTTATGGTCAAACTTCTCATAAACTTCTAGGTGTTTCATAGTATCAGCGTCTGGATAGAAGGATTTGTCCTCACGAGTCTCCTCTGGGAGCATTTCCTTTGCTGGTAGGTTTGGTGTTGAGTAGCCCACATACTCCGCATTTTTCAGAGCATTTTCGGGTTTCAACATAAAGTTGATAAAGGCATAGGCGGCATCTTGGTTTTTTACGGTTTTTGGAATAACCATGTTATCAAACCAGAGATTGCTGGCCTCAGTCGGAACGACATACTTGAGGTTAGGATTTTTCTCCAACATCTGGCTGGCTTCCCCAGAGAAGGTCACACCAATGGCCGCGTTGTTCTGAATCATGTAACCTTTCATCTCGTCCGCCACAATGGCCTTGATATTTGGAGTCAGTTTGTAGAGCTTATCCACTGTCTCTGCCAGCTGCTTAGGATCCTTGGAGTTGAGACTGTAACCGAGTGAGTTAAGCCCGAGTCCCAGCACCTCACGCGCCCCATCAAAGAGCATGATGGAATCCTTGTATTCTGGCTTCCAGAGGTCATCCCAATGCTCGGGCGCCTCATCTATCATAGTTTCATTGTAAACAATTCCCAAGGTCCCCCAGAAGTACGGGATGGAGAATTTATTACCGGGATCAAAAGACTGGTTGAGGAACTCTGGTCCGATATTCTCGATGCCTTCAATTTTTGAATAATCAAGCGGAACCAAGAGGTCTTCGTCCTTCATCTTGTTGATCATGTACTCACTTGGGATGGCAATATCGTAGGTTGTTCCACCCTGCTTGATCTTGGTATACATGGCTTCGTTAGAATCAA
>CABTWF010000018.1:0-34587 GCA_902488495.1 uncultured Streptococcus sp.
CAGAATACAGTTGCACAACCAAATATCAATGCAAAACAATATAGTGAATTAGATTTCATCCTCCCCCCTCTAGCCCTCCAAAACGAATTCGCAGACTTTGTGGCTCAGGTCGACAAATCACAATTTGCTTGTGGGATAGTTATAAAACTGTGGAGAAATAGCTTAAAATCTAGTATAATATAGCTATCTATTTATTCAAAGTGAGAGAAAAATGGGAAATTTTGATTTTCTTTTAAATAACGAAGAGTATGAATCTTTTTCAAAGCCTTGTATAGAGGCTGAGAATATGATCGCGACATCAACTGTAGCTACTGCTTTTATGGCACGCCGTGCTTTGGAGCAGGCTGTTCATTGGATATATAGTCACGATTCATATTTAGAAGCTCCCTATCGTGCTACCTTATCTTCTTTGGTATGGGATGATGATTTTAGAGAGATTGTGGATCCTGAGCTCCATAGGCAGATTGTTCTTTTAATTCGATGGGGAAATCATGCTGCACATGGTGGAGAAATTAAGGAACGAGAAGCGATTTTGGCTTTGCATCATTTGTATCAGTTTGTCAATTTTATCGATTATTGCTACAGTAACGAGTTTGTGGAGCGTTATTTCGACGAGCAGTTATTGCCACTTTCAGCAAACATCAAGTTTCGAGAAACGCCACAAACTATGGCGAAATTACAAAACAGTTTGCCAGATCTTCCTGATTTTGATGAACAGATGGCTAGTCAGTCCTTGGCTGTTCAAGAGACTTATACTGAAAAACGTGAAACAGCAGCTCTACGGCAAGATGTATCTTTCCATATCGATCAACTATCTGAAGCAGAGACAAGAAAACTCTTTATAGATATCGATCTCCGTTTAGCAGGTTGGACATTTGAGGAAAACTGTCGTGTTGAGGTAGCCGTTCATGGTTTGAAGCATGGTACAGGAACTGGATACTGTGACTATGTCCTTTATGGCAAAAATGGGAAAGTTCTAGCAATTGTTGAAGCTAAAAAGGCATCTGTGAATCCAGAAGTAGGGGAGGTGCAGGTCAAGGAATATGCTGAAGCTCTTGAGAAACAAATCGGCTATCGGCCAATTTGCTTTATTACCAATGGTTTAAAGCACTACATACTTGATGGTGTTAATCGTCGCCAGATTGCAGGGTTCTACTCTCAAGAAGAGTTGCAACTTTTGATGGACAGACGTCACTTGCAAAAACCACTCGAGGATATTTCTAGCAAAATTAGGGACGACATTTCTGGACGTTATTATCAGAAACATGCGATTACAAGTGTCTGTGAAGCATTCTCCAATAATCGGAGACAGGCACTCTTGGTCATGGCAACTGGGTCTGGGAAAACCCGTACAGCAGTTTCCCTAGTTGATATCCTTTCGCGTCATAACTGGGTAAAAAATGTTCTTTTTTTAGCTGATAGAACTTCCCTAGTTAAGCAAGCTTATGATTCGTTTAGGAAATTACTTCCAGATCTTTCAGTTTGTAATTTCTTAGAGGATAAAGATAGTGCTCGATCTAGTCGTATGGTTTTTTCAACTTATTCGACTATGATAGGAGCGATCAGTGATCAAGAAGAAGTAAATCAACGCCCCTTCACTGTTGGGCACTTTGATCTCATCATAATTGACGAGTCTCACCGTTCTATTTATCAGAAATACAAATCAATTTTTGATTATTTTGATGCAAGGATTGTAGGATTAACTGCCACTCCGCGTCAAGATTTGGATAAAAATACCTATAGTTTTTTTAACTTGGAGAATGGTGTTCCAACATACGCATACGATTTGGAAGAGGCTGTAAAAGATGGTTATTTAGTAGCTTATCATTCGATTGAAACTAAGTTAAAACTACCAACGGATGGTCTGCATTACGATGATTTATCCCAAGATGAAAAAGAATATTTTGATAGCCAATTTGAAGATGGTAGTTCTGAGAAAGATATTGATCCTGAGGATTTTAATACCTCTATTTTCAATAGAAAAACAGTAGAAATTGTTCTAGATGAACTAATGACAAGAGGAATTCAGACAGCTTCCGGTGACGAAATTGGTAAAACCATTATCTTTGCTAAAAACCATCGACACGCTGAATACATCAGAGATATTTTTAACGAACGCTATTCTGAAAAAGGAAGCGATTATGCTCAAGTGATTGATTATAGCATTAAGCATTATCAAACCTTAATTGATGATTTTAAAATTAAGGAGAAATACCCTCAAATCGCAATTTCTGTTGATATGTTGGATACAGGTATTGATGTACCAGAAGTTGTTAATTTAATCTTTTTCAAGAAAGTGCGTTCTAAAACTAAGTTTTGGCAGATGATTGGCCGTGGAACCCGTCTTTGTAAAGATTTATTCGGCCCTGAGCAGGATAAGGAAAATTTCTTGGTATTTGATTATGGCGATAATTTTGAATATTTCAAAGCTGATCCAAGAGAAGGAGATGGTCGTCACATTGTTTCTCTGACTCAACGTTTGTTTAACATCAAGGTGGACTTGATTCGTGAACTGCAGGAGCTTCGTTATCAAGATGATCAGTTTGCTAGAGAATACCGTCAACAACTCGTCTCAGAACTTCATGAACGTATGGTGAGCTTAAATGAGTTAGACTTTAGGGTTCGTATGGTCTTAGATACAGTTTATACTTACAGAAAGTTGGAAAATTGGCAAAATCTAACGACCGTCACAAGTGAAACAATCCAGAAAGATCTTTCGCCGATTCTATTTGAAGAAAATAAAGAAGACGAGATGGCGAGACGATTTGATTTATGGCTGTTTCAGATACAGTTAGGACAACTGTTGGCTAAGCCAGCAACTGTCCATATATCTCAAGTTATGAAAACAGCTAAAGCCCTTACTATGGTTGGCAATATACCACAAGTTTTTGCACAGGCTGAAATTATCAGGAAAGTACAAGAACCTGAATTTTGGGAAGAAGTTAGTTTATCCGAGTTGGAAAAAATACGCCTTGCGCTTCGAGATTTACTACAGTTTCTGGATAAACCGGAACGCACTGTATATTATGTCAATTTTGATGATCACATTCTTTCCACTGTCCATGATACTAAGCCATATTTACAAGTCAATGACCTGCGATCTTATAATGAAAAAGTTGAACATTATTTGAAAACTCATCTAGATGATGAAGCAATTTCTAAGTTATACCATAATGAAAAATTGACCTCTCAAGATTTACTTGCACTTGAAACATTGCTATGGGAAAAATTAGGTAGCAAGTCAGATTACCAACAACATTATGAAAATAAGGCAATTCCTAGATTGGTTCGTGAAATTATTGGTTTAGATAGAGAGGCTGCCAATCAAGTTTTTTCTAAATTTTTATCGGATGAAAGTCTCAATGCCAAGCAGATCTCCTTTGTGAAATTGATTGTAGATTACATTGTAGAAAATGGTTGCTTGGAGACTAAAGTTTTAACACAAGAGCCGTTTAAATCGTATGGTTCAGTTCAACTACTCTTTCAACACCAACTCCCTATACTTCGTAATATTGTCCAAACAATTGAACTCATTAATGATCGAGCTGGAGAAGCAGCGTAAATAATAAGAGGTTGTAAATGCAAACGCAAGAAGAAATGAATATTTTGGTACCGGAAAAAATAGCAGAAATTGAGCGTGATTACGATGTCACAGTTTTGTGGGCTATCGAGTCTGGTAGTCGTGCTTGGGGATTTGAGTCTCCTGATAGTGACTTTGATGTGCGATTTATCTACAAACACAAGCAAGATTTTTATCTCCGTTTAAATGAACAGCGTGATGTTATCGAGCTACCAATTGACGATACTTGGGATGTGAGTGGCTGGGATTTAGACAAGACTTTAAAATTCCTTTATAAGTCAAATCCAACACTATTTGAATGGTTACAGTCTCCAATTGTTTATCAACAAACGGATTTTATTGAGCGCATACGTCCACTTGCCAACCAGTATTTTTCTGAGAAGAAAATGCTGTATCATTACTTGAATACTGCTAGAACTCAAATGAATAAGTATCTTTCAGGAGACAAGGTCAAACCTAAAAAGTATTTCTATGCGCTGCGTCCCATTTTGGCTTGTCGTTGGATTGAAAAATACCATTCTGTTCCACCGATTTTGTTTGATGATTTGGTCAAAGAATTACTTCCGTCTCAAATGCAGGAGCATGTTTCAAGATTGCTAGACATTAAGATAAATGAGCCTGAAGGTATGGAAATTGATCCGATAATGCCAATTCAAGATTATATTTTAGCTAACATCCAAGAGCTGGATGCATACGTTCAAAGTGTTCGTGAGGAAAAGAAAGACTGGAAAGCTCTAAATCAATTTTTTCTTGAAGAATTAGGCCACGACTGAGGTTTTTTATGGGTAAATGGACATGTAAATGTGGGCAAGCAATGAATGACCACCGAGCGCCCGATCCAAATGCTTATTCAGTTTATTCGGATGAGTTGTTTGAAGAAATCATAAATAAAGCTGACGACCATAATAAAATTTCTTATGAAGACATTTTAGAGGCATCATTTTATATGTGGAAGTGCCCTGAGTGTGGCAGTTTCATGGTTTTTGGAGAAGACGGGGATGGAGATCGCTTTACTTTTTATGAGCGCCAAGAAGTAGAAAAGGTAGAGCCTCTCTTTGATCCAGATCAAGAGTTAAATCTTGTTGTGGTTGAGTTTCAGGAGGGAGGGAATGGCTATACTTATATTTGTGATGACCCAAATATCCATATGGGACACGCTGTTATTGTCCCAGTAGGGAAGGAAAATACTGAAAAAACTGCTTTAGTTGTACAGAAGTATCATGCCCTACCAAAGGATATCACTTTTCCTGTTGAAAAGTTAAAACGTGTCATTCGTAGGTATTCACATTTCGACCCAATCACTTCGAAAAACGTTTTTAGAAATTTAAAAAAGTTAGGAAGAATTCTAGATGTTTGCTCTAAAAACGCTAACCCCAACTCTCAGCAAACATATTATAGTATCAAAACTCCTTTAGGATATTTCTGGTTAGAATTAAATGGAGTTCCGATTCCAATGAAAATCACACAGATTCAAGTCAAAGATAAAAAATACCAAGTTGATAGCGCCCTTTATATAAAACCTTCAGAGATTAACTGTAGAAGATTTTATGAACTGGAATTATGTGCGGATTTTGATATTGATGCTTCTAGATGGATCGATGTTCTCTCTGATGAAAACGTTTGGGGAAATACTTGGGAACTAAATGGTCTTCAATTTGGTATTACTGCAGGGGAGTCTCCAGAATTTGAAGACGAAGTTGTAGCGAGAAAGTATAGTCGTGTCCCACTTTATTATGACTGGCACCCTGAATTTGAAGATTATTATGGCTTCAGTTTAGCTTGGAAAAAATACGAGTCTGATAGCGATTTGTCAATAGATTTCTATACAACGTAAGAAGCAGGAGGATATGTATGAATCAAGCATGGGATTTATTGTTTGAGGGTAAGATTAATGAGGCTAAAAAATTAGTTGAAGCTGATTTTTTATTGGAAACTTGCACAGATTTTAGTTTGTTAAATTTGATGGGGTATATTTATCTTGAAGAGCAAAAATACAACGAGTGCTTAAGTATCTATCAGCGTTACATTGACTTAGCACGAACTAAAAGTGACCCAGAAAATGAACATATAGGCTATCATCAGTTAGCCATGGTTTATCGTGAAATGAATGAATTTCAAACAGCCCTTTTCTATATCGAAAGAGAGCAAAAAGTCATTGAAGAAGCTTTTACAGAGGATACCCTCAAATATTCTGTTAACAATTATGAGCAAGGTTATTTACGATTAAAGCTAGGGAAAGTAGCAGAAGCATTCATGTATATGGAACAGTCCTTAAAACAAGCTTTGCAAACAGATGATTTAATTGCCCAAGCTTGTGCCTATAGAGGTTTAGGAGAGATTGGTTCGATACAAAATCCTGAAGAATCACATGAAAATTTTTTACAAGCTATTGCTCTTTTTGAAAAGGCAGGCGATCAGATTGGTGCTCAAGAGGTTAGAAAATTGCTAAATAACAAAAAGTAGCCTGCAAAGGCTACTTTTTATTAAAACACGCGATAGACATAAGGATTTTCTGGCTTGTCTACTTTTGTGAAACTCTCAACCTCCAGTGTTGGGAGTTTTTGTTTGAGTTCTTTATGGTAGTGGAGGGTCAGGGTTCCTCTAGCTGTAATCCAGGTATTGTCAGGATACTGGCGTGAGTTCCCCTTGGTCAAGAGTCCATATACACCAGAGTCTGCGATACAGTGGATAATCCCAAAGCGAAAGAGGAACTGGCTATCTTCATGGCTAGGATCGTTATAGACGAAGCCTGTAAACTCGATTTGCTTTCCTTCAAACTCTTGAGGATAGTCATAGAGAACTTCCATGACTTCCATATAGTTTTCATCAGTGATGTGAATGGTTGGCTGGGCGAGGTATTTGTCAGCTGTTGTCCTCATTTCCTTTTCATAAGCAGATTTGGAAAAATAGGTGCTGGTATCGGGTTTGAGGTATTGACTGGATGTTCCTTCGCTTGCCTGAATGGCTGTGTCGATTCCCTCAGCAAGTGGGAAATGGTATCCCTTAGCAGACACGGTTCTCGAGTCCAAACTTACGGTAGGAAAGGCAACTCCAATCAATAGAGGTAGCGACAGTAAAAAGAAGCTGATTCGTCTAGCTCGACGACTTTCTAAATGGCTGTGAGAGTTGATTTTCTTGATCCAGATATAGAATTGGACCAGAGCCAATAGAAGAGAAAGGAGCATGGAAATATAGACTAGATAGGAATAGTGGAGGTTGATGTAGTGACTGAGCTTGCCAGATAGCTGCAGATAAAGGGTCAGAGCAAAATAACCTAGTAGAATGATAAATCGGATCATAGCATCACCCCCAACATGTAAGAATAAAGCAAGACAAGCACTGTCACGATGCCCATGAATTGCCAGATGAAGCGTGCTTTTAGATAGTGTTTCATCATGAGGAGATTTTTGATATCAAGCATGGGACCAATGACGAGAAAAGCAAGGACTGGCGCTAGGCCGAAGCTCGAGAGGAGAGAAGCACCGATAAAGGCGTCCGCCTCGCTACAAAGAGAGAGGAGAAAGGCTAGAAACATGAGCAAGAGAATCGCAAGGACTGGACTTGCGCTGATAGAGGTCAAGATCCGAGTCGGGACATAGACCTGCACGATAGCCGCAAAGAGACAGCCAAAGACCAAGTAACGCCCCATATCGAAAAACTCATCAATAGCTTGTATAAAGACCTGAAACACTTTTCTAGAGGGACTCAAGTGTGAAAAGTCATGTTCATGACAAGTGATAGGATTCTCTTTTTGAATGGGTTCCTTCCAGAAAAATCCTAGGAAAATCCCCAGAATCAAAGCAATCACAATAGCTCCCAGAGCTCGCAAGAAGGCAAGTTTTATTGAATTGCCAAAGGCAGAATATGTAGCGAAAAGAACGATAGGATTGATGATGGGAGCAGTCACCAGAAAGGGAACCGCTGTGTAGCTGGGCACTTTCTTTTCTAAAAAACGATTGATGATTGGAACGATTCCACACTCGCATGATGGAAAGAGAAAGCCAATGAAGGTGCCAAAAAAGATCCTCCCCCAACGATTGCGAGGAAGAAACTCATAAACTTTATCAGGCGTGATATAGATCTCAATCAACCCCGAAATAAGACTCCCAATCAGGACAAAGGGAAGAGCTTCAATCATGATGGAGAGAAAAATAGCTCCCGCTTGTAATACACTAGGAGGAAGAGATTGGAAAATCGTCATCTATTTTTTCTTCTCAACTTTTTCTTTTTTATCTTTGTCATCTGGGAAACTGACTTGTGTTAAGTCAGGAAGTTTAGCAAATTCTTCAAACATCTTGTCCAAGTCATCCGTTTTTGTAAATTTAACAGCCATAGGCCTACCTCTTTTCTACATTCTACCTCTATTATACTATTATTTTGAGGAAAAGGGATTATTTTGATAATCAAAGATGCAAAAACAGGTAAGGCAAAACAAGAGCAGTTCCTTATGGTATAATAGGTTTATGGATAAAAAATATGAAAAAATCTCCCAGGATTTGGGTGTAACCTTAAAGCAAATCGATACTGTTCTAAGTTTGACAACAGAAGGGGCGACAATTCCCTTCATCGCGCGTTACCGGAAGGACATGACTGGTAGTCTGGATGAGGTGGCGATTAAGGCTATTATTGACCTGGATAAAAGTCTGACAAATCTCAATGACCGTAAGGAAGCTGTCTTGGCTAAGATTCAAGAACAAGGCAAGCTGACCAAGGAATTGGAAGCAGCTATTTTGGCAGCTGAGAAATTAGCAGACGTAGAAGAACTCTACCTTCCTTATAAGGAAAAGCGTCGGACCAAGGCAACTGTTGCCCGAGAAGCTGGACTCTTTACTCTCGCCCGCTTGATCTTGCAGAATGTAGCTGACTTAGAGAAAGAGGCTGAGAAGTTTGTCTGTGAAGGATTTGCGACTGGTCAAGAAGCCTTGGCAGGTGCGGTTGATATCTTGGTCGAAGCCTTATCGGAAGATGTGACTTTGCGTTCACTGACCTATCAAGAAGTGTTGAGACACTCTAAAATCACTTCGCAAGTCAAAGATGAAAGTCTCGATGAAAAACAAGTATTTCAGATTTATTATGATTTTTCAGAGACAGTTGGTAACATGCAGGGCTATCGAACCTTAGCCCTCAATCGTGGGGAAAAATTAGGCATCTTGAAAGTTGGCTTTGAACATGCGACGGATCGTATCTTATCTTTCTTTGCTGCTCGTTTCAAGGTGAAAAATGCCTATATAGATGAAGTTGTTCAACAGTCAGTTAAGAAAAAGGTCTTGCCTGCTATTGAGCGACGCATTCGGACAGAATTAACTGAGAAAGCAGAAGAAGGAGCTATCCAACTCTTTTCTGACAACCTGCGTAATCTCCTATTGGTTGCTCCGCTGAAAGGGCGCGTGGTTCTGGGATTTGACCCCGCTTTTCGTACAGGGGCCAAGCTAGCTGTCGTAGATGCAACAGGGAAAATGCTGACGACTCAAGTCATTTATCCTGTTAAACCAGCATCAGCTCGTCAAATCGAAGAAGCCAAGCGAGACTTGGCAGACTTGATTGGTCAATACAGTGTAGAAATTATTGCTATCGGAAATGGAACTGCCAGTCGTGAAAGTGAAGCCTTTGTGGCGGAAGTTCTTAAAGATTTTCCAGAAGTCAGCTATGTTATCGTCAATGAAAGTGGCGCTTCGGTATACTCTGCCAGTGAACTTGCTCGTCAGGAATTTCCAGAATTAACCGTTGAAAAACGCTCTGCTATCTCTATCGCTCGACGTTTACAAGATCCCCTGGCTGAATTGGTCAAAATTGATCCCAAGTCAATCGGTGTCGGCCAGTACCAGCACGATGTCAGTCAGAAGAAACTGTCTGAGAGTCTGGACTTTGTCGTGGATACCGTGGTCAACCAAGTCGGTGTCAATGTCAATACAGCCAGCCCAGCACTTCTCTCCCATGTAGCTGGACTCAATAAAACTATCTCTGAAAACATTGTCAAATACCGTGAGGAAGAAGGAAAAATCACTTCACGCGCCCAAATCAAAAAGGTTCCTCGTCTAGGTGCCAAAGCCTTTGAGCAAGCTGCAGGTTTCCTCCGTATTCCGGAAAGTAGCAATATCCTTGATAATACAGGAGTTCATCCAGAGAACTATGCTGCCGTCAAGGAGCTCTTCAAACGCTTGGATATCAAAGACTTGAATGAAGAGGCACAAAGTAAGCTTAAGTCCCTTTCAGTTAAGGAGATGGCACAGGAACTGAATCTTGGCCCAGAAACCCTTAAAGATATCATTTCCGACCTTCTCAAACCAGGTCGAGATTTCCGTGATTCTTTTGACGCACCTGTACTCCGTCAAGATGTCTTGGATATCAAGGATTTAAAAGTCGGCCAGAAACTGGAAGGTGTGGTGCGGAATGTCGTTGACTTCGGTGCATTCGTTGATATTGGGATTCACGAGGATGGCTTGATCCATATTTCCCACATGAGTCGCAAATTTATCAAACATCCTAGTCAAGTGGTGTCTGTTGGAGATTTGGTAACGGTTTGGGTCAAGAAAATCGATACTGAACGTGAAAAAGTTAATCTGTCGCTCTTAGCTCCAGATGAAACTAACTGAGTACGTTCAGTCTGTTTCCCTTGAAGACTTTGGTAGACCTTTTATACACCAAGCCCAGTGGAATCCTCGTCTGCGAACGACAGGTGGGCGATTTTTCCCCAAGGATGGGCATTTGGATTTTAATCCCAAGGTTTATAATGAACTTGGTTTGGAGGTTTTTCGGAAGATCGTGCGCCATGAACTCTGTCACTACCACCTGTATTTTCAGCAAAAGGGGTATCGACATAAGGACCGAGATTTTAAGGAACTTTTGAAAGAAGTGGATGGACTGCGCTTTGTTCCCCCTTTAAAAGACCAAAATACCTACCTAGTCTATCAGTGTCAATCCTGCCAGCAAACTTATCAACGCAAGCGTAGGATTGATACCAAACGCTACCGATGTGGCGTCTGCCGTGGTAAACTCGTCATCTTAAATCGGCCTAAGGACTGATGTTTTTGCCCCCGTTTCATGCTATACTACTTTTAAGAATACCGAAAGAGGAACATATCATGAATAACAAATTTTATAAAATGAAACGAAACAGTATGGTATCGGGAGTTTTAGCTGGTCTATCAGACAAGTGGAATTTTGATGTAACTCTAGTCCGCTTTCTCTTTGCCATTTTTACCATATCAAATTTTGGGATTGGCGTGATTATTTACATCATCCTCGCCTCTATCCTGCCAACTAAGGAAGAGATTGAAGCAGAAATGTATGGAACAGGACCACGCAAACGCAAGGAAGCCGAAGCCATTGATGACAATGATGGACGGTTTTGGTGAGTCAGATTTTGAAATAGTTTATAGATACTTTCCTTATTTCTCAAAGAGGTCAGAAAAAGAAGTGAACCTTAACCCTTGCATCCGCAAGGGTTTTCTTCTTGTATTTCATTTGTGGTAAAATATTGATAGCGAAATTGCTTGATATTCTTCAATCTTACAAAAATGTAAGATTAAAGTCTCTTTTGTAAGGTTAGGTTATGGCAAGCCATCTTTTTTTGCGATAAACTAGACTCATAAAGAACAAAGGAGCAAAACCATGAAAAGAATCTTACAAAAGAAAACAAGAAAACCAAGTCAAAAAGATATCGAGCGTGTTCAACTGGGATGCGCTATGATGAAAGCACAGTTTCAATTGATGGGATATTAAGAAGGAGAAAATCATGACACTTTTAGATGTAAAACACGTTCAAAAAATCTACAAAACACGTTTCCAAGGCAACCAAGTAGAGGCCCTCAAAGACATTCACTTTACTGTGGAAAAGGGTGACTACGTTGCTATCATGGGAGAGTCTGGCTCAGGGAAATCAACCCTACTCAACATCTTAGCCATGCTAGATAAACCAACTCGCGGGCAGGTTTACCTAAACGGAACAGACACAGCCACTATTAAGAATTCACAGGCTTCGAGTTTCCGTCGTGAGAAGTTGGGATTTGTCTTCCAAGATTTTAACTTGCTAGATACCTTGTCTGTTAAGGACAATATCTTGCTTCCGTTAGTGTTATCACGAAAACCTATCACAGAGATGATGAAGAAATTGGTGGTGACAGCTGAAAATTTAGGCATCAACCAATTGCAAGAGAAGTACCCTTACGAGATCTCTGGTGGTCAAAAACAGCGGGTAGCAGTAGCACGCGCCATCATCACAGAACCTGAAATTCTCCTTGCCGATGAGCCAACAGGAGCCCTTGACTCCAAGTCATCTGCAGCCCTTCTTGATGTATTTGATGAAATCAATGAGCGTGGCCAAACCATTCTCATGGTAACTCACTCAACGGCAGCAGCCAGCAGGGCCAAGCGCGTTCTCTTTATCAAGGATGGTATTCTTTACAACCAAATCTACCGCGGAGACAAAACAGAGCGTCAGATGTTCCAAGAAATCTCTGATACTTTGACTGTTATGGCAAGCGAGGTGAATTAGTATGTTCCGATTAACCAATAAGTTAGCGGTATCCAACTTAATTAAAAACCGCAAACTCTACTATCCCTTTGCCCTTGCTGTTCTCTTAGCAGTGACCATCACCTATCTCTTTTACTCACTGTCACTTAATCCTAACATTGGCAAGATCCGAGGGGGAGAAACTATCTCTATGACCCTGGCTCTCGGTATGGTGGTTGTTACCATCGCTTCTGGAATTATTGTCCTTTATGCCAATAGTTTTGTCATGAAGAACCGCTCCAAGGAGCTAGGTGTATATGGTATGCTGGGTCTTGAAAAGCGCCATTTGATCAGTATGGTTTTTAAGGAGCTTCTTATTTTTGGTTCCTTAACTTTGACAGCTGGTCTCGGTCTAGGAGCTCTCTTTGATAAGCTAATCTTTGCCCTTCTTCTGAAGCTGATGAAGATGAAAGTGGAGCTCGTTTCGACTTTCCAACCAATTGTCTTTATCCTAGTTCTCATCGTCTTTGGAGTTATCTTCCTAGGTCTAATTTTTATCAATGCCTTTCGCATCGCACGCATGAATGCCCTTCAGCTCTCTCGTGAAAAAGCCAGTGGTGAGAAAAAAGGACGTTTCTTAGGTCTCCAAACCATTCTAGGTCTGATTAGTTTGGGAGCGGGTTACTATCTAGCAGTAACAGTCGAAAACCCACTTTCTGCTGTTCTGATTTTCTTCGTAGCAGTTTTGTTAGTAATTTTGGGAACTTATCTTCTCTTCAATGCAGGGATTACAGTTTTCTTACAAATCTTGAAGAAAAACAAGACTTACTATTACCAATCCAACAACATGATTTCCGTATCCAATCTCATTTTCCGTATGAAGAAAAATGCGGTTGGTCTGGCGACGATTGCTATTCTCTCAACCATGGTCTTAGTGACTATGTCTGCTGCAACAAGTATCTTTAAGGCATCAGAAAACTTCAAGAAGGTCATGAATCCACATGATTTTGGGATTACAGGACAGAATGTTGAAAAAGAAGACATCGAAAAACTCTTGAACCAGTATGCTAGTGAAAAAGGATTGACTGTCACAAAGAAAGAAGTCCTTACATACAGTAACTTTGGTGTGGCAAATCAAGAAGGTACGAAATTGACAATCTTTGAGAAAGGTCAAAATCGTGTTCAACCGAAAACTATTTTTATGGTCTTTGACCAAAAAGACTACGAGAATATGACAGGACAGAAACTTGGACTTTCAGGCCATGAAGTTGGATTGTTTGCTCAAAACAAGCAACTTCAAGGGCAGAAAGAATTGACTCTGAATGACCAGACCTACACTGTCAAAGAAGAAATCAAAAAAGATTTTATTCTTGAACATGTCCCAAATCAGTACAATATTCTAACTTCGGATTATAACTATTTGGTTGTTCCTGACTTACAAGCCTTTCTTGACCAGCATCCTAACTCTTCCATCTTTAATCAATACTATGGTGGTATGAATGTAACGGCTAGTGAGGAAGAGCAGCTTAAAATTGCAGATGACTATTCAAAATTCGTCAACAACTTTAATAGAGAATTAAACAAAGAAGGAAGCTATGTTTACGGAAGCAATCTGGCTGATAGCAGTGCGCAGATGAGTGCTCTCTTTGGTGGAGTCTTCTTCATCGGTATCTTCCTCTCTATCATCTTTATGGTGGGAACGGTTCTCGTCATCTACTACAAACAAATCTCTGAAGGATATGAAGACCGTGAACGCTTTATCATTTTGCAAAAAGTCGGTCTCGATCAAAAGCAAATCAAGCAAACCATCAACAAACAAGTCCTAACTGTTTTCTTCCTCCCATTGCTCTTTGCTTTCTTACACCTTGCCTTTGCCTATCATATGCTTAGCCTCATCCTAAAAGTCATTGGGGTGCTAGATGCGACCATGATGTTGACAGTCACTTTATCCATCTGTGCTATCTTCCTCATCGTCTATGTCTTAATCTTTATGATTACCTCAAGAAGCTATCGCAAGATTGTGCAAATGTAAAAAAAAGATACCTCGATATTCATCGAGGTATTTCTTTATCTTAAATGCTGAAGAGTTGTCCAAACAGGTAAGTCACTCCCATGGTGAGAAGTCCGATACAGAGGTTACGGATCATAGCAGTTTTCGTAGGTGCCTTGCCTAGTTTAGCACTGGTATAGCCAGTGACGAGAAGGGAAAGGGCAACGATAAAAACAGTAGCAGGAATGCGATAATCACTTGGAAAGACAGTGATCGAAAGCATGGGAGGAAGACTTCCCAGTACAAAGGCGATAAAGCTAGAGATGGCAGCATGCCAAGGATTGGTAAATTCTTCGTACTCGATACCGTATTTTTCCTCAACCAAGGCTTTGAGGGGATTTTTTAAAAAGGCCTTGTTGGTCAAGAGTTGGGCGGACGTTTCACACTCACCGTTTTGAAGATAAGCAGCATAGAGGGATTGTTTTGCAGATTCCATGTCTTTATCCAAGAGTAATTGCTCTCTCGCAACAGCGGCTTCTTCCGTATCTTTCTGAGTGGATACAGAGACATATTCGCCACCTGCCATAGAAAAAGCACCAGCGAGGATAGCAGCCAATCCTGATAAAAAGATAATCCAGATATTGCTTGTCGCACTGGCAACCCCAATAACGACTCCAGCGATGGAAATAATCCCATCATTGGCACCCAGAACACCCGCGCGTAGGATATTGAGTCGGCCTGCAAAGTTTGCATCAATTTCATGTTTTATTTCTGTCATAGTCATCTCCTTTCTCTCCATTATAGAGAAAAGAGAAGGGGAATACAAACTTTTTAAACTATCTGAAAAAAGTTCTACTATTCTAATTTTTATGCCCTTTGAAGTTTCTCCGAAAAAGTAGTGCTATCCTACTGTACTGGACCTTTTTAAACTTATCTATGGTATAATAGAAGATAGATTTATCAATTGGAGAATGAAAGATTTTATGATTAAACTTGTAGCAACCGATATGGATGGTACCTTTCTAGATGGAGAGGGTCGGTTTGATATGGAACGCCTTAAAAACGTACTTGTTTCCTACAAGGAAAAGGGGATTTATTTTGCAGTGGCTTCAGGTCGCGGTATCATGTCCCTGAAAAAGTTGTTTGCGGATGTGCGTGATGAAGTGATTTTTATAGCTGAAAATGGGAGTTATGTTGAGTTTCATGGTGAGGATATGTACGAGGCTACTATGTCTCGGGATTTTTACTTGAGCACTTTTGAAGCTTTAAAGAAATCGCCTTATTTTGATGAAAGAAAAATGCTCTTGACTGGGAAAAAAGCTTGTTATGTATTAGATACAGTGGATGAGATCTATCTGATGTTTAGTCGTCACTACAATGAAAACATTCAAAAAGTAGCGAGTTTAGAAGATATCACGGATGAGATTTTTAAATTCACCACCAACTTCACAGAAGAAACGATAGAAGCTGGTGAGGCCTGGGTCAACGAAAATGTTCCTGGTGTGAAAGCTATGACAACAGGTTTTGAATCTATCGATATTGTCTTGGACTATGTTGATAAGGGTGTGGCTATTGTTGAGCTGGCAAAAAAACTTGGTCTAACCATGGATCAGGTTATGGCGTTTGGCGATAATCTCAATGACCTTCACATGATGCAGGTTGTGGGTCACCCAATCGCTCCTGAAAATGCGCGACCAGAGATTTTAGAATTAGCAGAAGCAGTGATTGGCCACCATAAGGACCAATCAGTGATGGCTTATATGGAGGGCTTATAATGGCAGATATTAAATTGATTGCATTGGACTTGGATGGCACCTTGCTGACAACGGATAAAAAGCTGACAGATCGTACCAAGGCGGTCCTCAAGGCTGCGCGTGACCGTGGCATCAAGGTCGTACTGACAACGGGGCGTCCTCTGAAGGCTATGGATTTCTTTCTCCATGAGCTAGGGACTGATGGTCAGGAGGACGAGTACACCATCACCTTTAATGGTGGTCTGGTACAGAAAAATACTGGAGAGATTCTCGATAAAACCGTCTTTTCAATCGATGATGTGGCACGATTGTATGAGGAAACTGAAAAACTCGGACTTCCGTTAGATGCTATTTCAGAAGGAACAGTCTATCAAATCCAGTCTGACCAAGAAAGTCTCTATGCCAAGTTCAACCCAGCCTTGACTTTCGTACCTGTCGCTTTTGAGGATCTATCTAGTCAGATGACGTATAATAAATGCGTGACTGCCTTTGCCCAAGAACCTTTGGATGCAGCGATTCAACAGATTTCTCCAGAATTGTTTGACCAATATGAAATCTTTAAATCGCGTGAACTCTTATTGGAATGGTCGCCGAAAAACGTCCACAAGGCAACAGGTTTATCGAAATTAATTAAACACTTAGGAATCGATCAAAGTCAAGTGATGGCTTGTGGTGACGAGGCCAATGATCTTTCTATGATTGAGTGGGCAGGTTTGGGAGTTGCTATGCAAAATGCAGTTCCAGCAGTTAAGGCAGTTGCCAATGTCATTACCCCCATGACCAACGACGAGGAAGCCGTTGCCTGGGCTATCGAAGAATACGTGCTAAAGGAGAACTAAAATATGGGATTATTTGACCGTCTATTCGGAAAAAAAGAAGAGCCGAAAATCGAAGATATTGTAAAAGAAGCACTGGAAAATCTTGATTTGTCAGAAGAGGTTGAAGAAAACCAATCGTCAGTTGAAGAAACTTCTCAGGAAGAGACAACAAGAGACAAAGTGGAAGAAACACTTGCTCAAGAAGAAATTTCACAGGTCTCGACAGATGAGGCCATTGAACCAGAAGCAGTCGAAGAAACTGCTCAGGAAGAGGTTCAGCTAGAATCTGATGAGCTAGAGAAAAGCCAAGAGCCGGAAGAAATTCTAGAAGAAGAGAACCAAGAAACTGTAGCGTTTGAAGAAGGGTTAGCTTCTGAAGTAGTAGAAGAAGAACTTCCCCAGGTTGAAGAAACCGTACAGGAAAAATATGACCGCAGTCTCAAGAAAACCCGTACAGGATTCGGTGCTCGTTTGAATGCCTTCTTTGCCAACTTCCGTTCTGTCGATGAAGAATTCTTCGAGGAATTGGAAGAACTGCTCATCATGAGCGATGTCGGTGTGCAAGTCGCTTCAAACTTAACAGAAGAACTACGTTATGAAGCCAAACTTGAAAACGCTAAGAAGCCTGACGCACTTCGTCGTGTCATTATCGAGAAATTGGTCGAGCTCTACGAAAAGGATGGCAACTACGATGAACAAATCCATTTCCAAGATGGCTTGACCGTCATGCTCTTTGTTGGTGTTAATGGTGTTGGGAAAACAACTTCTATCGGGAAATTGGCTCATCGCTACAAACAAGCTGGCAAGAAAGTCATGTTAGTTGCAGCAGATACCTTCCGTGCGGGTGCAGTGGCCCAGCTAGCTGAATGGGGTCGTCGTGTTGATGTTCCTGTTGTGACGGGGCCTGAAAAGGCTGATCCAGCAAGTGTGGTCTTTGATGGGATGGAACGTGCCGTAGCCGAAGGGATTGATATTCTCATGATTGATACAGCAGGTCGTCTGCAAAACAAGGATAACCTTATGGCCGAGTTGGAAAAGATTGGTCGTATTATCAAACGTGTCGTTCCAGAGGCACCCCATGAAACATTCCTGGCACTTGATGCTTCAACTGGACAGAACGCCTTGGTACAAGCTAAGGAATTTTCTAAGATAACACCATTGACTGGAATTGTTTTGACAAAAATTGACGGAACTGCCCGAGGTGGTGTTGTTCTGGCTATCCGCGAAGAACTTAATATCCCTGTAAAATTGATTGGTTTCGGTGAAAAAATCGATGATATCGGGGAATTTAACTCAGAAAACTTTATGAAGGGTCTTTTAGAGGGCTTGATTTAATACAAAATAAATATCCTGCAAGTTAATCTTGCAGGATATTTTTGCTATTCTAAACGTCCATCTTCACGATAGGCGATATCTGGTTGCCAGGTCCATTTGGCTCCATACTTCTCAAGTAAGTCAAAGCTAGCTTGTGGCCCCATGCTCCCAGATTTATAATCGTAGAGTGGAGCTCCGTTTTCAGCCCAGAGCTTTTCGATACGGTCAATCAATTTCCACGAAGCACTTACCTCATCCCAGTGGCTAAAGTTGGTAGAGTTGTTGTTCAATACATCGTAGATTAATTTCTCGTATGGGTCTGGTGAGGCTCCAGTAGCAGTAGCATCTGTACGGTAATCCAGAGAGCTTGGTGCCAGGTTAAATTCTTCACCGACTTGCTTACCATTGAGGCTAAGAGAGAATCCTTCAGTTGGTTGGATATAGATGGTCAAGATATTTGGCGCCAAAGGCTCGCCGAAGATTGAGTCCATTTGCTTAAAGACGATATTGACATGAGTTCCTTTTTCAGTCAGACGTTTACCAGTACGGAAGAAGAAGGGAACACCACGGAAACGATCGCTGTCTACAAAGAAGGCACCAGATGCAAAGGTTTCTGTTGTAGATTCTGGGTCGACATTTGGCTCACTACGATAGGAAATGTATTTCATGCCATCGATTTTACCAGAGCGATATTGACCACGGATAAACTGTTCTTTCAGTTCTTCCTCAGTTGGATGATAGAGGTTTTTAAAGACCTTTATCTTTTCAGCGCGAATCTCATCCTTTGTAAAGCTAGCTGGTTTGTCCATGGCTAGAAGAGAGAGGAGTTGAAGTGTATGGTTTTGCACCATATCACGAAGGGCACCAGATTGATCGTAGTAGCCACCGCGCTCTTCAACACCCAAGCGTTCCGCAAAGGTAATCTGAACATTATCGATGTGTTCGCGATTCCAAACATTCTCAAAGATCATATTGGCAAAACGAACAGCAAAGATACTCTGAATCATCTCTTTACCTAGGTAATGGTCGATACGGTAGATTTGCTCCTCATCAAAGGCCGCAAGGAGATCTTCGTTGAGTTTGCTAGCTGTTTCGTAGTCTGTACCAAATGGTTTCTCAACGATCAAGCGCTCAAAACCTTTACCATCGACAATGTTTTCAGATTTGAGGTGCTTGGCAATGGTTCCAAAGAACTGAGGTGCCATAGACAAGAAGAAGAGCTTATTGTGTTCAGCTTGGTATTTTTCATTGAGCTCAGCTTGTAATTGACGCAAAGCAATGTAATGTTCCGTATCATTCACATCATGGCTTTGATAGTAGAAATGGCTAGCAAATTCTTGGGCTTGCTCGGTACTATCTGCCAAATCAAGGATGGACTCGACAACTACAGATTCAAAATATTCCTTACTCCAAGGTCTACGAGCTGTTCCGATAACAGCAAAATGCTCAGAGAGATTGCCTGATTTATAGAGTCTGAAAAGGGAAGGGTAGAGTTTGCGTTTGGCTAAATCTCCACTCGCACCGAAAATTGTAACAATAACCTTTGATGACATCTAGCTACCTAATTTCTATATTTTTTCCTAGTTGGACTAGGGATGAGATTTCCTCATTATCATAGTTTTTATTTTATCATAATTTTCAAAAAAAACAAAAAATCCAATACGCAATTAAAAAACTGTAAGGAGAACCTTACAGTTTTGTTTTATACATTTAGGACCTTATCCAAGAACTCTTTTAGACGAGGGTGTTGCGGGTTGTCGAAGATTTGATCTGGAGTTCCATCTTCCAGGAATTCACCATCAGCCGTAAAGATAACACGGTTGGCTACCTGACGAGCAAATCCCATCTCATGGGTTACGATAATCATGGTCATGCCTTGTTCCGCCAATTCCTTCATAACATTCAGTACATCTCCAACCATCTCAGGGTCAAGAGCGGAAGTTGGCTCATCAAAGAGCATGATATCAGGATTCATGGCAAGTCCACGAGCGATAGCTACACGCTGTTTCTGACCACCTGAAAGGCTATCTGGGTTGGCATTAGCTTTATCTGCTAGTCCTACCTTTTCAAGCAACTCCATCCCCAATTTTTCAGCTTCTTCTTTTGTCATCCGTTTGTGTTCAATAGGTGCAAAAGTGATATTTTCTAGGACGGACATGTGTGGGAAGAGGTTGAAGTGTTGGAATACCATTCCCACGTTTTCGCGAACATGGTCGACATTGGTTGATTTTTCAGTCAAATCATAACCATTCACTGTGATGTGGCCACTCGTTACCTCCTCGAGAAGGTTAAGGCTACGGAGGAAAGTGGATTTACCAGAACCAGAAGGACCGATGATGCAGACAACATCTCCTTCATAGAATTTAGTTGTAATTCCTTTTAAAACTTCGTTTTTTCCATAATACTTATGCAAATCATTTACATCAATTTTTAGTTTTGCCATTATCGAATCCTCTTTTCTAAGCGTTTCGCTAGTCTAGTCAAAAGCGTGATAATTACAAGATAGAAGATAGCAAGGATTGCATACATCTTGAAACTTTGGTAGTTACGGGCGATGATGATCTTACCAGTTTGGAAAAGTTCCACCAGACCGATAGCAGACACGATGGTTGTATCTTTGAGAGCGATAACGAATTGGTTGACAAAGTTTGGCAACATCAATTTAGTCGCTTGTGGCAAGATAATCTTACGCATGGTTTTTCCATAAGAGATACCAAGACTGCGGCTGGCCTCCATTTGCCCAACTGGAACAGCTTGAATCCCACCACGAACAATTTCAGCGATATAAGCAGCAGCATTGAGTGAGAGGGCAATAGTACCAGCTACAAAGTCATTAATTGGACTTTGTTGGCCTGTAATGGACTCGATGAAGTTTGGAATTCCCCAGAAAATGAAGGCTGCAAGAATCATCAATGGGATACCGCGAATAACATCAACGAAAATCTCAGAGATTAGACGAAGAGATTTGTATGGGCTAACGCTAAACATACCAAAGATAATCCCGATGACAATGGCAATTGCAAATGAAATAAGAGCTAGAGCAAGAGTGATTCCAAGTCCACTAAGAAGTTGTTTGTAGTTGTTTTGAAGCAAGCCCCAGATAGTAGTTTCGTCAACTGTACTTGTAGAGTCAGTTGAAGTTTCGCTAGCTAGATACTTGTCAAGAATCTTTTGGAATTCTCCGTTAGCTTTAAGATTTGCAAGTCCGTTATTGAACATCTGGATCAATTCTGGGTTTGTTCCTTTTTTAACCGCAAAGGCAGTTTCACCGATTGGAGTTCCAGCGATTGGTGTTTTCAATTTTTGACCTTGGCTGATAGAATATTTAAGAACAGGCTCATCATCCATCACAGCATCAATAGCTCCAGTATTCAGACTGTCATACATTGATGCGCCATCTGCAAAGGTTTTAATCTTATAGCCGTATTTGTTTTGATTCTCAGTAAGAAACGTTTGAGAGGCAGTTCCGTTTTTAACACCGACAGTTTTATCCTTGAGGTCTTCATAAGAAGCAATCGTGCTTGATTCTTTCACACCGAGAATCGTATTTGCTGTGTAGTATGATTCTGAGAAATCGAAGGTTTCCTTACGGGCATCTGTTACAGACATACCAGCAATGATACCATCTGCTTGTCCTGCTTGAACAGCACTAATGGCTGCGTCAAATCCTGGGTTGGTAATTTCAATTTCAAAACCTTGATCTTTGGCAATGGCCTTGATAAGGTCCATATCAATACCGGTGTATTGATTGCTTGAATTTTGAAAGACGAATGGGGCGAAAGATGAGTCGCTGGCAATAATGTACTTGCTTTTCACTGGAGTAGCTTTTTGTCCAGCAGCAGTAGTTGTCGTTGGGCTTGCCGTAGTTGTAGAAGCTGTCCATTTTCGGATGATTTGCTCCAAGCTACCATCTTTCTTCATTTGTGCTAGGGCTTCGTTAAACTCGGTAACCAAGTGTTCATACTTGCTCCCTTTCTTGACACCAAAGGCAAAGCTTCCAACAGCCTCACCATCCATATTGATGCTGAGATCTTGTCCTTGATTAATCGCATACTCAATAACAGGTTTATCATCCATGATGGCATTTACAGCACCAGCACTTAGACTGTTATTCATCAAATCACCAGTATCAAAGGTTTTAATAGAGAAACCGTATTTATCTTTGATACTTTCTAGGAAACGTTGAGCGGCAGTTCCGTTCTTAACACCAACTGTTTTCCCGCTAAGTTCCTCATATTTGGTGATTTTATTTGCCTTTGTGGTAGCAATGACAACTTTTGTATCATAATAGGTATCAGACATGGTAAAGACATTTTCACGTTCTTTTGTTTTTGTCATACCTGCCATAATAGCATCTGCTTGACCTGACTGCACCGCATTTACAGCTGCATCAAAGCCAGGATAAGACATTTGGATATTCCATCCTTTGATTTCTGCGACTTTATTGATAATATCAACATCAATTCCTTTATAGGTTTGATCTGAATCTTTAAACTCAAAGGGTGCGTAAGCTGTATCAGACACAATCTTAACAGTATCAGCTTTTGCCATACCTAGTGAGAAAATGGGAAATAAAATGAGCAAACATGCTAGTATTTTTTTCTTCATTTTTAGTCTCCTTTTCCGAATATTTTCCCATTATATCAGAAAATGAATGAAAAGGCAAATTTTATGAATTTTATGTAAGAAAATATAACATGAATTGCTCGCTCTTATCAACCTAGAGTAGAGTCTGAAAAGTAAATTTATGGTAAAATAGAAGGATAGAAAAATGCAGATGAGGCAATCATGATTAATAGAATTACAGATAATAAATTTAAACTAGTATCAAAATACCAACCTTCAGGAGATCAACCCCAAGCGATTGAGCAGTTGGTTGACAATATCGAGGGTGGAGAAAAGGCTCAGATTCTGATGGGGGCGACGGGTACAGGGAAGACCTATACCATGAGTCAGGTCATTTCCAAAGTCAATAAACCAACCTTGGTCATTGCCCATAACAAAACACTAGCTGGTCAGCTCTATGGAGAATTTAAGGAATTTTTCCCTGAAAATGCTGTTGAGTATTTCGTATCCTACTATGATTATTACCAACCTGAGGCCTATGTCCCTTCGAGTGATACTTATATTGAAAAGGATAGCTCGGTCAATGATGAGATTGACAAGCTCCGTCACTCAGCGACTTCGGCTCTTTTAGAGCGTAATGATGTCATTGTCGTGGCTTCAGTCTCTTGTATCTATGGTTTGGGTTCGCCCAAAGAATACGCTGACAGTGTTGTAAGTCTACGTCCAGGGCTTGAAATTTCTCGTGATAAACTCTTGAATGACTTGGTTGATATCCAATTTGAACGTAATGATATTGATTTCCAACGGGGAAGATTTCGTGTGCGTGGGGATGTGGTGGAGATTTTCCCAGCTTCTCGTGATGAACACGCTTTTCGAGTAGAGTTTTTCGGGGATGAGATTGACCGTATCCGTGAAGTTGAGGCTTTGACAGGTCAGGTATTGGGAGAAGTGGATCATTTGGCGATTTTCCCTGCCACTCACTTTGTGACCAATGATGACCACATGGAAGTTGCGATTGCTAAGATTCAGGCAGAGTTGGAGGAGCAGTTGGCTGTCTTTGAAAAGGAAGGCAAACTGCTAGAAGCCCAGCGTTTGAAACAGCGCACAGAGTATGATATTGAAATGCTGCGTGAGATGGGGTATACAAATGGGGTTGAGAACTACTCACGCCACATGGATGGTCGTAGTGAAGGAGAGCCTCCTTATACGCTTCTTGACTTCTTCCCAGATGATTTCTTGATTATGATTGATGAAAGTCACATGACTATGGGGCAAATCAAAGGTATGTACAATGGAGACCGTTCGCGTAAGGAAATGCTAGTTAATTATGGTTTCCGTTTACCGTCAGCCTTGGACAATCGTCCTCTCCGTCGTGAGGAGTTTGAGAGTCATGTTCACCAGATTGTTTATGTTTCAGCGACACCAGGTGACTATGAAAATGAACAGACCGAGACAGTGATTGAGCAAATCATTCGTCCGACAGGGCTTCTAGACCCAGAGGTGGAAGTTCGTCCGACTATGGGACAGATTGATGACCTCCTAGGTGAAATCAATGCCCGTGTTGAAAAGAATGAACGGACCTTTATTACCACCTTGACCAAGAAAATGGCAGAAGACTTGACCGACTACTTCAAAGAAATGGGCATCAAGGTCAAGTACATGCACTCGGATATTAAGACCTTGGAACGAACGGAGATTATCCGTGACCTACGTTTGGGTGTCTTTGATGTCTTGGTCGGAATTAACCTGCTCCGTGAAGGGATTGACGTTCCTGAAGTGAGTTTGGTTGCCATTCTCGATGCTGACAAGGAAGGTTTCCTTCGTAACGAGCGTGGCCTCATCCAGACCATTGGACGTGCTGCCCGTAATAGTGAAGGACATGTCATCATGTATGCGGACACGATGACCCAGTCTATGCAACGTGCCATTGATGAAACGGCCCGCCGTCGGAAAATCCAGATGGCTTATAATGAAGAGCATGATATCGTCCCACAAACCATTAAGAAAGAAATCCGTGATCTTATTGCCGTGACCAAGGCAGTTTCTAAGGAAGAGGACAAGGAAGTCGATATCAATAGTCTCAACAAACAAGAGCGCAAGGAACTCGTTAAAAAACTCGAAAAACAAATGCAAGAAGCCGTCGAAGTGCTTGACTTTGAACTCGCAGCTCAGATTCGTGATATGATGTTGGAAGTGAAGGCGTTAAACTGAAAAAATTATAAAGAAATAGAAATATATAGAAAGACATAATATGACAGCAAAAAAAACTAAACACATAGGCATTGAATGTTGTAGAATTCTAGCTATGTTGATGATTTGCAACTTACATGTTTTAGGTATGGGAGGAATTTTGGAGAAAGTTGATAGTCAAAAAGATCTTTACTATATTTTTGCAAATTTTTTAGAAGCTTTCTCATATTCAGCTGTAAATATTTATATTTTAATCAGTGGGTATGTCGGTCTTTATTCACAATTTAGTTATAAAAAAATGTTTAGTTTTTGGATACAGATTATTTTCTATACTATTTCAATTACTTTTGTATTTGCTATTTTTTCAAAATCATCTGTTAACTTAAGTGATTGGTTTTCAGCTTTAACTCCAATAAGTCATGGACAGTATTGGTATATGAGTTGCTATTTTGGTTTAGTCTTAATTGCACCATTTTTGAATCAAGCAGTGCTGACATTGAAAAAAGAACAATTGCTTCCAATTGTTAGTGGAGCATTTATATACTTTTCTGTCATACCCACAGTATTTAAACAAGATATTCTGGGCTTGTGGGGTGGATATAGTGTATTATGGATGATTCTTTTGTACACTATAGGAGCAATAATTAGAAAATCAAATTACGAAAGTCGTTTTCAATTACGTAATGTTAGTGGATTCATTTTATTTCTAACTAGTTTAACTTTTATATTGTGCTGGCTTGGTTTCGAACAGTGGAGAAGTTATATTTCTCCTACGGTCACACTGCAAGGAATAGCAATATTTTTACTCTTCTTGAATATTAAAGATATTCCCTTAACTTTTAAGAGACTAGTTCTTTTAATATCTCCACTAACTTTGGGGGTTTATCTGTTTCATGTACATCCTCTTATTTTTAGAAGAATTATACCAACCATCCATACTTTAGTTGAAGAACAAGAATTTCCCATTTTTGTCATTATGATTCTAGTTATGACACTGGCCCTGTTCTTTTCTGGCGCTATGATTGAGTATTTTAGAAATAAATTAATGGCGTATATTCTTACTTTAATAAAGAGTGTTAAAAATCTTAAACAGACTTAAAACTTTATTGTCTTATTAAAATAGGAGCAAGAGGCATTAAAATATACACTTCACTGAGAACTTAAGGTTTACTGAACTTATCCTTGATCTAATCGCCGTAACTAAGGAAGTTGCTAAGGAAGAGGACAAGGAAGTCGATATCAATAGCCTCAACAAACAAGAGCGCAAGGAACTCGTCAAGAAACTGGAAAAACAAATGCAAGAAGCCGTCGAAGTGCTTGATTTTGAACTGGCTGCTCAGATACGTGATATGATGTTGAAAGTGAAGGCGTTGGATTAGATAGGAGAAAACGAATGAAAATTTTAGTCATCAATGGACATCCTGACAAGGGAAGTTTCTGTCAAGAAATTTTTCAAACGATTGTAGAAAATATTGACTCAAATCATCATGAGCTTGAATCTATTAATCTAAATGAGATAGATTTTGATCCCGTATTACGTTATGGTTATCGAAAACGTATGGAAGAGGACTCTTTCATACTTCGCTCTCAGGAATTAATCCAGTGGGAAGATCATTTCATTTTTGTTTATCCAATTTGGTGGAGTAGTATGCCTAGTTTATTGAAGGGGTGGATTGATCGTGTTTTCACGCCAGGAATTGCTTACTCTGCCAATAATAAAGGAAGTTTTATTTGGAACTACTTAAGAGGTCAGCAGTTTAAAAAGTTACTAAAAGGAAAAACAGCCAGTATTTACGCAACATCCATGGCACCAACATGGTGGTACAAAGTATTTTCAGGCTCTATCAATATTCCAGACAGTTATGGAATATCAGTATTAAAGAATGCTGTCCTAAATCACTGCGGTATCAAAACAAAGAAAGTTTCAATTTTGGGTGAGTTAGGGCGTGAGGTGAATACAAATTCTACAAGACAAAAATATCTGCAAAAAGTTGCTGAGGAAGTTAAGGCGTTGGATTAGAAAATAGTATGGTTTATTTAAGAAAACTAATTGAAGAAGATTTGGTGTCTTTGTGGGAAATTGCTTATTCACAATCTAATCCAATTTGGAAGCAGTATGATGCTCCCTATTATGACGATTATCAGCATTTTCCTAATTTTCAAGAATTTAAACTACAAAAATCAGAATCTACTCTAAACAACTCAAATCGCCTTGGTATTTTTGTTGATGATAAATTAGTTGGGACTGTTTCGCGCTACTGGGTATGTAAACAAACAAGATGGATGGAATTGGGGATTTGTATTTATGATAACAAATTTTGGAACTCTGGCATTGGAAAAGCTGCTATGCTACAGTGGATAGATCAGACATTTCAGGATTATTCGGAGTTGGAGCATCTTGGTTTGACAACTTGGTCAGGAAATTTTGGTATGATAAAATTGGCTGAAAAATTAAGAATGAAAAAAGAAGCTCATATTCCAAAAGTTCGTTATTACCAAGGCAAATATTTTGATAGTATTAAATATGGTATTTTGAGAGAAGAATGGGGTAAAATAAATGAACCTAACTATCAAACAAATGGAAACTCCTGAAGAGATAGAAGGTAAATCCTTCGTTCATTGGCAAACGTGGAGAGAGGCTTATGATGACCTTTTACCTGCGAAATTTCAGGAGACGATGACATTAGAAAGATGTCGATTCTTTAGTCAAAAATATCCAGAAAATACATTGATTGCGATGGATGGCATGAAGGTAGTTGGTTTTATCAGTTATGGAAACTTTCGTGATGAGACTATTCAAGCTGGTGAAATTATTGCCTTATATGTTTTAAAAGACTATTACGGAAAAGGTATTGCTCAGGAGTTAATGAAGGAAGCTCTGACGACTCTTGAACAGTTCTCTGAAATATTTTTATGGGTATTAAAAGAGAATAAGCGAGCCATTGCTTTCTATCAAAAAATGGGTTTTACTTTTGATGGGCAAGAAAAAATACTTGACCTTGGAAAACCTATCACTGAAATTAGAATGGTACGTAAGAAATCATCAAAATCTGAGAGTTAAATACTGGTAGAATTGCGATTTTGTTTTCAGATTACGCAATGAACAAACAATCACGTTTTAGAATATATTTTTGAATAGAAAGAAGTTATTATGAATTTGAAAGAGAAGAATTATAAGAAGTCATCGAGCTTAGATTCTGTTCGTTTTTGGTTACAAGGTCATCGATTTATCAAATTTATGCTTGATATTATCTTTTATATCATCTTGTTCCTAGTTATAGAATTTACAACATCACAGAACAAAAGCATTCCAGCTGATTTTCGGTACAGAGAGCTTTTATTTCCCTTGCAATTGAATCTTTTTATCTTGGGTAATAGGTTCTATGCTCTCTTTTTGTCAGTGAAAACTGAAAAAGAAAGGACTCTTAAAAGATTTTGTGAACCCTTTATTTATATCAATATCCTTAGCTTCATTTTTCAACTGATTGGTGTGAGAAAAAGAGGAAGAGTCGTTCTGTCACCTTTGTTTTCACTGGAGTCATCCTATATCTGGTTTCCTATTGTCATCTACCTTCTAGTCTTGATGTTAACTTTGGCAATCTTCTTTCTCTCTAAAGGCTCAAAAAAAGGAGTAGATGAAAATGAAGATGAGTAGGCAAATGAAGTACAAGACAAAAGAAAAGCCTTCTTGGACTAAGAGGATTTTTCTTTGGATGGAAAGGCACAGAAGGATTGGTCAACTTTTGGATACGAGTGTATTATTTGGATCTATGTTTGTATCATTTCTTGCCGCCTCTTACATTAGTTACCTATTACCGAACATAAACTATCTTTCCCCCTTAAGCTTCAATCTTATCCTTCTGATCTTATCAACCTATTTCCTTGTCTTTCGTTTTAGTAGTGATAAACTTCAGAAATGGCGTTACTTTTCATGGGGATTTATTGGGTTCAATGGTCTTCTTTTTCCCTTTCATCTCTTGGTAGGTCTGAATTGGCTAGGACGTCGTAAGTCAACGAATTTCCCTCCCATAATTTCTATGGATCCAGCCTATGTCTGGGTTCCTATTGTAAGTTATCTATTTTTCTTTTTCTTGGGGCTGGGCATTCTGCTTTTGATTATACGGATAGAAAAGAGAAGAAGGAGGCGCAAATGGAACGAAAGATTAAGAAACCAAAGAAGATCAAACAACAGAACAGACAAATGAGAAAAATCCAGAAAAAGTATTCTTTGATAGCTCACGTCCACTTGTGGATAGAAAGACATTCAAAGATTTCTTCTTTTATGGATGGTGGTATAATATTATTATCTATTTTTGGTATCATGTATGTATTGTTCGGGACGTCACTTATCCCGAAACCATATCAAGAAATGTCCTATCTCTTACCAATTATTATGAATTTTGTCTTTTTGGTGCACACACTCTATCAAGGTATTTTTAGAGATGGTTTTAGCAATAAGGCTTCAGTACAAGGATTTTTAGAAACTTTTCTATTCATAAACGGACCTATTTTTCTCCTCCACTTAATTGTTGGGGTGAAAGGGAGAAATGTTAAAAAAATTCCTTCCCTATTATCTATCGATTATCGCTACATCTGGCTTCCAATTACTACCTATCTAATCTTTTTCATCATTCCAGCGATATTGATGGTGATTTTGAAATATAATGATAAAAAGAGGAAAAATTATGACAAAAGAAAATCTAACTAAGTTAATTTCGTTTAAGACACTTTATTTGGCTTTGCTGACCTTTGTGGTTCTTCATTTGGTGTTGCTGGTTTTTGGACTATCTTTTACGCCGATTTTGTGGAATAGTTGGTTTTTCATTCTTTGTTTGACCTTCCTAATCCATCCTTGGAGAATCTTTTATAGAACAAGAGATGCTAAATGGTATCACCTTATTTTTCAAGTATTTAGTGGATTGGTGACATTTTACCTTTGGTTTGCAGCATTCTTTGTTTTATCAGTTATCTCGGATCCAGCCGTCCCTATCAATATAGACTATCGCATAGAAGATAAGGAAATCATCATTGCTAGAGGTTTTTTGGCCCGTACTACTTATGACCATCATGAATTGATCAATCCCTTTATCATGAAGTCAGAAGTAAAATATCGAGATGAATAATAACAAATAGAAAGTGAGTGAATCCATGTCACGTTCCCAAGCAACTATTTTAACCAACATCTGTCTGATTGAAGACCTCGAAACCCAGCGCGTGGTGATGCAGTATCGTTCACCCGAAAACAATCGCTGGTCTGGCTATGCCTTTCCAGGAGGACATGTTGAGAATGGCGAGGCCTTTGCCGAGTCTGTCATTCGTGAGATTTATGAAGAAACAGGTCTAACCATTCAGAATCCACAACTAGTCGGCATTAAAAATTGGCCCTTAGATACAGGAGGGCGCTACATCGTTTTTTGTTATAAGGCGACAGAGTTTACTGGAAGTCTCCAATCCTCAGAGGAAGGAGAAGTATCTTGGGTGCAAAAAGACCAGATTCCAAACTTGAATCTGGCCTATGATATGTTGCCTTTGATGGAAATGATGGAAGCACCTGACAAGTCTGAGTTCTTCTATCGCCACCGCACAGAGGACGGCTGGGAGAAAGAAATTTTCTAGTCTTTTACCAAATAACCTAACTGATCCAAGGCCTCCTCGATATAGTGGAGGTCTTGTTGTGTTTCTGCCTCAACAAGGTGGTAATGGATGCCGTCTGTCAATTCAGAAAGGGGTCTAAAGTCTGAATTCTCGACTTGTTCCAGAAAGTGCTGGACATCTCGGCGGCAAGTGAGTTTGAGTAGGGTTTCAATTTCGCCATAAACGGGATGATCGATTAAGATATTTTGAACGCGTCCGCCATTGTCTACAATAGCTAGTAGTTCCTGTCCGATTTCTTCCAGTTCATGTTTCACTTTAAAGAGTTTGTGGACGTAGGGGCTGGCATCATTTTCTTTGTAGATATAACCACGATTGGTGGATAGGATAGGAGCGCCATCTGCTCGAAGAATAGCGATGTCCTGTACAATGACTTGGCGCGTAACATGAAAGTGTTCAGCCAAGGTTTGACCATTGAGAGCTTTTGGTGCCTCTTTTAACAGTTTGAGAAGAGCTTGTTTGCGATCCTTTGTCATAGTTTTTCCTTTTAGCGACGTTTTCGAAGCACTTTATAGACAGCTAGTGCTAATGTATAGTCTACCATACTATGGACGATTGTGCCAAAACCAACTAGGACAAAGAGAACATAAAACATATTTTCAACATTTGTCCCTGAAGTAGCATAAAAGATGATACAAGCTATTACTTCAGCGATAGCATGAACAACACCCAAAACAAAGTTAAAAATCCAAGATGCCTTTGGTTTATCCAAGGTTTCAGGGAATTTTTTTAAGTACAAAGCCCCCAAAGTACCAAAAACGATGTGAGAGAAGGCACGAAGTACAATAACAGGCGGATAGCCAGCCATCAGGAAACCAAGACTAGAAGCAATAATCACAAAAGCAGCCATCAAAGGCGAAAGAAACATGGCGATAAAGATGGGGATATGACTTCCCAAGGTGTAAGAAGCCGGTGGGATAACGATTTTAAAAGGCATAATGATTGGAATCAAAATCGCTATTGCAGTGAGTAGGGCAGTCATAGTCATAAACTGCGTTTTTTTCCGTATATCCATAAGAACCTCCATTTATCTGTATATACACAAGTATAGTACAATAAATCACCAATCAAGTCAAGAAGCATTATTGATTTTTCAGGAAAATTTGGTTAAAATGTGGTAAAGAATAATAGGAACTGAGGAGAAATTGTGATGATACTTTTTGTTTACCTAATCGTGGTAATCGTGATGATGTCAAAACAGAAAAGTGAAGGGAAAGTAGTCTCAGGTTGGACTCGTTTCCTAGTTTATAGTTTATTGGTCCTTTCGCTACTCTCTCTATTAGCAAGTAGCCTGGCTGTTTCACTTTTTAGCCTTCCTTTATTAGGTTTTCTTTTGATGGCAGCAATACTCAAAATTGCTTATTTCGTCAGATTGGTGATTGCATTTGGTTTGATTTTTCTATCTCTAACCCTATACTTGGATAGCCAAAAAAGTCAGCAACATACACCTCTTTCGTATCAGCTCCTGCGCTTTGGCTTTCACATTCTATTGATATTTCTTATGTTTTAAATGCTAAACTCCACCTTCAGGACGAAAGTGGAGTTGATTTTTTATTTCTTCAAAGTTTCGAGACGGGGAACAATTGCTACTGTGAGAACGGCAGAGATGACAAGCTCGGCAATTGAGTTTGTAGAAATAACGGTTGCTAGAAGTTTTTGGATATTGCCGTCGAAGACATTTCCAAAAAGGAAGAAGATTCCCCCAAGGACAAAGACGGTGTTGGTAAGGGAACCGAGAGCACCAGCAAAGATGAGACCTGTTCTGTTTTTTAATAATTTATAAACCAAGTAAGGTGTCAGACCGATCAAAACGCGAGGGACAATAGCGATAATCGCAGAATAGATGTTTCCGTTCGGTACGAATGGTGAGAAGAGGTAGCTGGTTGGAAGGATGGTAATTGTGTTTACCGTTAAGCTCAATAGTCCCATAAGAAAACCAAGTGTAACCCCAACCCGAGGACCATAGATGATACTAGCAATAATGACTGGAATATGAACGATAGTTGGTTTGATTGGAAATGGGAAAAGGTTAAATAGGAGAGAAGTTAAAAAGTGGATAACGAGCATAACTGCAAAAAAGATAGCAATTGGAGCAATGTTAGAGCGTTTGTTCATTGAGGGTTTCCTTTATTCTTTCTAAAATAGTATTCAGGTCAGCTAGGGCGCCTTTGCCGTGATCGCCACAGGCTAGTAGAGATTCCTTTGGAGAGATAATCTGATAACCATAGGTCTCTAATGTTTTTAGATTAGCCTGGGTTGCCGGATGGTCATACATTTTTGTATTCATGGCTGGCGCTAAGAGTTTAGGGATGTGACTTGGTAGGGCAAGCGCTGTGCTTGTCACCATGTTATCCGCAAAACCGTGCGCAAGTTTGGCAATGGTATTAGCAGTAGCAGGGACAACGATAAAAAGATCAGTTCTTTTACCTAGTTCGATATGATTGACTTGATCAGGATAGGGTTCCTTCATGACATCAAGGTGAACTGGATTCTGTGAGAGTACCTGTAGTGTCAAAGGCTGGATAAACTCTCTCGCTGCCTCGGTCATTAAGACAGTGACATGATGGCCTTGTTTTTTCAAAGAACTGACCAGGTCAGCTGATTTATAGGAGGCAATGGAACCTGTCACTGCAATGAGAATATTTGCCATGGCTTTCCTTTCTATGAATGATAGGTTTGAATTTTTTCAAGGAGGAGTTCTGCAATTTCCTCTTTGGTTTGAACAGTTTGAAGATGATCATTCTCAACAAAGATTGCGCGATGCTGATCTGCTGAAATTTGAGTGAGGTCATTTGCGATGATTAAGTCTGCTTGGTTCTTGATAAGACTTTTTCTAGCAATGTCAACCAGATGGTCTTCGGTAACATCAACTAGCAGTTTAAAACCAATCAGATGAATAGCAGGATTCCATTCCTTGACTAGAGAGATGATTTTTGGAGTCTTTTTAAGGAACAAAACCTGAACTTCATCAGTTGAAGAAATCTTAGCTTGATGATTCTGCTTGCTTAAAAATTCTTCTAGATTGGAGCTAGCCTGAACCTCCTCAAGCCCCGTCATATAAACAGGAGTATAATCAGACACAGCCATTGAGTGGATTAAGACCTGATATTCCTTAACAAGTTCTTGCATCCCAACTAGAAGGTCGTTGGTATTATCAATTTCTCGAATGCTTAGGTTGGGATGAGCTTCTGGCTTCAGAGCTCGTTTTGTCGTTATCAAACAAACTTCATGCCCTGCAGCAAGCAAGGTTTCTGTGATGATTTTCCCCAAGCGACCTGTAGAATGGTTAGTAATAGAGCGGACACTATCAATAGCTTCACTGGTACCGCCCGATGTGACTAAAATTTTCATAGCACTATTGTACACAAAAATAAACAGTAAGTAAAATGAAAGCGATAAAATTTTGCTAAAACAAAGCTACACTATAGTTTATAACTATAAAGCCATATAAAATTTTTAAAAGAGCCCTAAAAATCTTGAAATTCAGGATATTTACGAACGTTTAGAGAGTTTATGGATGTTAAAAATCTTGTTTTGTGTTATAATAAATTATCAAATTAGAGGCTAGAGGAGTTTTGAATGAAAACAGATATTGAAATCGCACAGAGTATTGAGTTGAAACCAATCGTTGATGTTGTAGAGAAACTTGGTATTTCTTACGACGATTTGGAATTGTACGGGAAGTACAAGGCTAAGCTCAGCTTTGATAAAATTCGTGCAGTTGAGAGCAATCCAGTTGGTAAATTGATCTTGGTAACTGCCATTAACCCAACGCCAGCAGGTGAAGGGAAATCAACTATTACCATTGGTCTTGCGGATGCCTTGAACAAGATTGGCAAGAAAACCATGATTGCCATTCGCGAACCGTCACTTGGTCCAGTAATGGGGATTAAGGGTGGTGCTGCTGGTGGTGGTTATGCCCAAGTGTTGCCAATGGAAGACATCAACCTCCACTTTACTGGAGACATGCATGCCATTACAACTGCTAACAACGCTCTTTCTGCCTTGATTGACAACCACTTACACCAAGGAAATGAGCTGGGAATCGACCAACGTCGTATTCTTTGGAAACGTGTTGTGGACTTGAATGACCGTGCCCTTCGTCATGTGACTGTTGGGCTTGGTGGGCCTCTAAACGGTATTCCTCGTGAGGATGGCTTTGATATTACAGTTGCTTCAGAAATCATGGCCATTCTTTGCTTGGCGACGGATATTGAAGATTTGAAACGTCGTTTGGCGAATATCGTTAGATCGGAAGAGCACACGTCTGA